>NZ_JBHJRC010000491.1:0-3115 GCF_042261735.1 Kitasatospora sp. NPDC056327
ATCGAGTTGTTTCGGGGGGTGGTGGTGGGGCTGACGCCAACGCACACGGGTTGAAGGGGGGGGGGGGGCTGGCCCCACCCCCGCGGCGGCCGCCGCCCGGCCGGCCGCCGCGCCGCCGCGGCCGGCCCAGCTGCCGCCGGACGCCGCCGACTTCACCGGGCGGACGGCCTCGGTGCGGGCGCTGCGCGGGGCGCTGGCCGCCCCCTCCGAAGAGCACGGAGCACCGGGGCACGGAGCACCGGAGCCCGGCGCGCCGGACCGCCCCGGGGCCACGGAGGGCGGGAACGCCGGGCCGTCGAAGGCCCTGGTGATCGCGACCGTGGTCGGGATGGGCGGGGTCGGCAAGACGGCGCTGGCCCTGCACGTGGCGCACCGGGTCCGGGACGGTTACCCGGACGGCCAGTTGTACGTGGACCTGCGCGGCTCGGATCCGGTGCCGGCCGACCCGGAGGCGGTGCTGAGCGGCTTCCTGGTGGCGCTCGGGGTCGCGGCGGACGCGGTGCCGGACGGCCTGGACGCCCGCTCGGCACTGTTCCGCTCGGTGGTGGACGGCCGCCGGCTGCTGCTGGTGCTGGACAACGCCAAGGACACCGCGCAGATCCGGCCGCTGCTGCCGGGCGCGGTCGGCTGCGCGGTGCTCACCACCGGCCGGACGAGGCCGGCCGGGCTGTCCGCCACCGTGCAGGTGGACCTGGACGTGTTCCAGCCGGAGGAGGCGCTGGACCTGCTGGGCCGCACGATCGGCGCGGAGCGGCTGGCCGCCGAACCGCGCGCCGCGGGCGAGCTGGTGGTGGCCTGCGGCTACCTGCCGCTGGCGGTGCGGATCGTGGCCGCCCGGCTGGCCGCCCGGCCGGGCTGGACGGTGGAGACGCTCAGCCGCCGCCTCCAGGTCGAGCGGCGGCGGATCGACGAGCTGCGGATCGGCGACCTCGCGGTGGCGGCGGCCTTCGAACTGAGCTACCGCCAGCTGACGGCGGATCAGGCCAGGGCGTTCCGGCTGGTCGCCTCGGTGGACGGGCCGGACATCGGCCTGGCGGCGGCCGCCGCGCTGCTGGACCTCGACCCGTACGACGCCGAGGACCTGTTGGAGGCGCTGGTCGACGTGGCGATGGTGGAGTCGCCCTTCCCCGGGCGCTACCGGTACCACGACCTGCTGCGGGCGTTCGCCCGGAGACGTCCTGCCGAGGGGCACCCGGAGGGGGCCGGCGAGGCCGGCGGGGACGACGGGGAGACGGTGGCGGCCCGGGACCGGCTGCTCGACCATCTGCTGGCCACCGCCTGCACCGCGTTCCAGCACGCCGTGCCGGGCGACCCGGCGGCGGGCGCGCTCGGCCCGGCCCGCTCCCCCGGCGTCGCGCTGCCCGGCCGGGAGGCGGCCCGCGAGTGGGCGTCGGCGGAGCGGGCGGGCGCGGTGGCGCTGGCGGCCCAGGTCGCGGCCGGCACCGCGGCCGCGGGCTCCGCCGGTACGGGGGGCGGCCCGGGGCGGGCGCTGCCGGCCGCGATCGACCTGCTGATCGCACTCACCCCGTTCGTGCTGACCCCGCCGAGCCGTCAGCTCGCGGCGACCGCCGACGCGCTGGCGGAGGCGGCCGCCCGGCACGGCGACGCCCGGGCGGAGGGGCGGGCGCACTTCCTGCGCGGGAACGTCGCCCTGGCCGCGACCCGGCTGGACGCGGCCGAGGCGGCGTCCCGGCGGGCGGTGGAGGCGGCGCGCACCGCAGGGGACACGGTGATCCTGCGGCAGGCACTCAACGACCTGGGGCTGATCTGCCAGTTCCTGAGCCGCTACGACGAGGCGGTGGACCACTACGACGAGGCGCTGCTGCTGGCCAACCGGCTCGGACACCGGTCCGGCGCACTGGTGACGACGGTGAACGCGGCGCTGGCACGGGTGCGCAGCGGGCGGGCGGAGGAGTCGGTGACCATCTGCCACGAGGTGCTGGCCGAGCTGCGGACCCGGCAGGACGATCCGGGCCGGGCGTACACGCTGTACGTGCTGGGGCTGGCGCTGCACGCGCTGGGGCGGCACGAGGAGGCGGTGACCTGGTTCGGCGAGTGCCTGACGGTGTCGGTGGCGGCCGGTCTGCGGGACCGGGCGGCGCACGCGCGGTACCGGCTGGCGGACAGTCTGCGCGAGCTGGGCCGGGCGGACGAGGCGCTCGGCCACGCGGAGCGGGCGCTGGCGCTCTGCGAGGAGCTGGGGGCGGAGCGGGACCAGGCGCAGGCGCTGGTGGTGCTGGGCCGGGCACTGGCCGGTCTCGGGCGCGGGGCCGAGGCGGGGGCGCGGCTGCGAGAGGCGCTCGCGATCTTCCGGCGGCTGGGGCTTCCGGAGGCCGCCGAGGTGGCGGGGCTGCTCGCGGAGCCGGCGTTCGCGCTCGTGGATCCGTGAGGGGGCCGACCGTTCGGGGGCGGCAGAAACGGTTCTGCGCGGGGTGGGCAGGTCGGGACGGCGGGAATCAGGAGCCGGTGCTGTTCCAGTCCCCGTGGCCGGTGCCGTCGGTCGGGGTGGCGGTCGGGGTCGGGGTCGGGGTGACGGTCGGCGCGGTGGCGCCCGGGCCGGCCGCCGGACCGGCCGCGGGGCCGTCCGCCATCGCGGTGCCCGCCGCGCCCAGGGCGAGCAGGGCGCCGAGGCCGAGGCCCGCGACGGCCAGGCGGATCCGGGCGGTGCCGTTCGTGGAGTGCTTCGCCATGACTGCTCCCTGGGGGTGGTCTTCCCTGGTGGGAAGGGGTTGTACCGGCTGACGTGATCAGCATGGCAAGCAGCGTTCAACGGCTGATCGACGCACGAGCACCGTGCGTCGATCGCCGTCGTCGATCGGGCCGCCGGGCGGGGGCGCGGCTGGGAGGGGCGGACTTCGGTTCGCGGTGGACTGGAAGCTGCGGGAGGCGGACTACGCCAAGTGCGGGCCGTGCCGGCCCGGGGAGAACTGCCATTGACCGGCCCCGCGCCGCCGTCGTGCCTCCCGCAAGGCGACCGCGCCCGCCGGTGCCCCGCAGGCCGCCGAGGCCGCTGTGGTCGTCGAGCCGGTCGCGCCCGCCCAGCCCGTGGTCGAGCCGGCCGCCGAGGCCGCCGAGCCGGTCGCACCCGCCGCCGAGGCCCCGCGCGGCCGTACCC
>NZ_JBHJRC010000492.1:0-3072 GCF_042261735.1 Kitasatospora sp. NPDC056327
AAAGGCTTTGCAAATTCTCAAAATCGTGTATAATAAATGAAGTCGAGAAAAAGACTTCGAAAGAAATGAAAAAACACTTGACATCATAACTGATTGGTAGTATGATAGTTAAGTCGCCTGATAAGCGCCCGTAGCTCAATTGGATAGAGCGTTTGACTACGGATCAAAAGGTTAGGGGTTCGACTCCTCTAGGGCGCGCCATTATATAACGGGAAGTAGCTCAGCTTGGTAGAGCACATGGTTTGGGACCATGGGGTCGCAGGTTCGAATCCTGTCTTCCCGACCATTCAAAATATACAAATAGTATGATGGGGCCTTAGCTCAGCTGGGAGAGCGCCTGCCTTGCACGCAGGAGGTCAGCGGTTCGATCCCGCTAGGCTCCACCAACGTGTTCTTTGAAAACTAGATAACAGTGTAGCTCATATTTTTTAATTTTTAGTTTGGTTAAGTTAGAAAGGGCGCACGGTGGATGCCTTGGCACTAGGAGTCGATGAAGGACGGGACTAACACCGATATGCTTCGGGGAGCTGTAAGTAAGCTTTGATCCGAAGATTTCCGAATGGGGAAACCCACTGCTCGTAATGGAGTAGTATCCATATCTGAATACATAGGATATGAGAAGGCAGACCCGGGGAACTGAAACATCTAAGTACCTGGAGGAAGAGAAAGCAAATGCGATTTCCTGAGTAGCGGCGAGCGAAACGGAACATAGCCCAAACCAAGAGGCTTGCCTCTTGGGGTTGTAGGACATTCTATACGGAGTTACAAAGGAACGAGGTAGACGAAGCGACCTGGAAAGGTCCGTCGTAGAGGGTAACAACCCCGTAGTCAAAACTTCGTTCTCTCCTGAATGGATCCTGAGTACGGCGGAACACGTGAAATTCCGTCGGAATCCGGGAGGACCATCTCCCAAGGCTAAATACTCCCTAGTGACCGATAGTGAACCAGTACCGTGAGGGAAAGGTGAAAAGCACCCCGGAAGGGGAGTGAAAGAGATCCTGAAACCGTGTGCCTACAAATAGTCAGAGCCCGTTAATGGGTGATGGCGTGCCTTTTGTAGAATGAACCGGCGAGTTACGATCCCGTGCGAGGTTAAGCTGAAGAGGCGGAGCCGCAGCGAAAGCGAGTCTGAATAGGGCGTTTAGTACGTGGTCGTAGACCCGAAACCAGGTGATCTACCCATGTCCAGGGTGAAGGTAAGGTAACACTTACTGGAGGCCCGAACCCACGCACGTTGAAAAGTGCGGGGATGAGGTGTGGGTAGCGGAGAAATTCCAATCGAACTTGGAGATAGCTGGTTCTCCCCGAAATAGCTTTAGGGCTAGCCTTAAGGTAAGAGTCTTGGAGGTAGAGCACTGTTTGAACTAGGGGTCCTCATCGGATTACCGAATTCAGACAAACTCCGAATGCCAATGACTTATCCTTAGGAGTCAGACTGCGAGTGATAAGATCCGTAGTCAAGAGGGAAACAGCCCAGATCACCAGCTAAGGTCCCAAAGTGTGTATTAAGTGGAAAAGGATGTGGAGTTGCTTAGACAACTAGGATGTTGGCTTAGAAGCAGCCACCATTTAAAGAGTGCGTAATAGCTCACTAGTCGAGTGACTCTGCGCCGAAAATGTACCGGGGCTAAACGTATCACCGAAGCTGTGGATGGACACCGTTGGTGTCCGTGGTAGGAGAGCGTTCTAAGGGCTGTGAAGCCAGACCGGAAGGACTGGTGGAGCGCTTAGAAGTGAGAATGCCGGTATGAGTAGCGAAAGACGGGTGAGAATCCCGTCCACCGAATGCCTAAGGTTTCCTGAGGAAGGCTCGTCCGCTCAGGGTTAGTCGGGACCTAAGCCGAGGCCGACAGGCGTAGGCGATGGACAACAGGTTGATATTCCTGTACCACCTCTTCACCGTTTGAACGATGGGGGGACGCAGGAGGATAGGGTAAGCGCGGTATTGGATATCCGCGTCCAAGCAGTTAGGCTGGGAAATAGGCAAATCCGTTTCCCATAAGGCTGAGCTGTGATGGCGAGCGAAATATAGTAGCGAAGTTCCTGATTCCACACTGCCAAGAAAAGCCTCTAGCGAGGTGAAAGGTGCCCGTACCGCAAACCGACACAGGTAGGCGAGGAGAGAATCCTAAGGTGAGCGAGAGAACTCTCGTTAAGGAACTCGGCAAAATGACCCCGTAACTTCGGGAGAAGGGGTGCTCTGTTAACGGAAAGCCGCAGTGAATAGGCCCAGGCGACTGTTTAGCAAAAACACAGGTCTCTGCGAAGCCGTAAGGCGAAGTATAGGGGCTGACGCCTGCCCGGTGCTGGAAGGTTAAGAGGAGCGCTTAGCGTAAGCGAAGGTGCGAATTGAAGCCCCAGTAAACGGCGGCCGTAACTATAACGGTCCTAAGGTAGCGAAATTCCTTGTCGGGTAAGTTCCGACCCGCACGAAAGGCGCAACGATTTGGGCACTGTCTCAACCAGAGACTCGGTGAAATTATAGTACCTGTGAAGATGCAGGTTACCCGCGACAGGACGGAAAGACCCCGTGGAGCTTTACTGCAGCCTGATATTGAATTTTGGTACAGTTTGTACAGGATAGGTAGGAGCCTTTGAAACCGGAGCGCTAGCTTCGGTGGAGGCATTGGTGGGATACTACCCTGGCTGTATTGACATTCTAACCCGCTGCCCTTATCGGGCAGGGAGACAGTGTCAGGTGGGCAGTTTGACTGGGGCGGTCGCCTCCTAAAAGGTAACGGAGGCGCCCAAAGGTTCCCTCAGAATGGTTGGAAATCATTCGCAGAGTGTAAAGGCACAAGGGAGCTTGACTGCGAGACCTACAAGTCGAGCAGGGACGAAAGTCGGGCTTAGTGATCCGGTGGTTCCGCATGGAAGGGCCATCGCTCAACGGATAAAAGCTACCCCGGGGATAACAGGCTTATCTCCCCCAAGAGTCCACATCGACGGGGAGGTTTGGCACCTCGATGTCGGCTCATCGCATCCTGGGGCTGTAGTCGGTCCCAAGGGTTGGGCTGTTCGCCCATTAAAGCGGTACGCGAGCTGGGTTCAGAACGTCGTGAGACAGTTCGG
>NZ_JBHJRC010000493.1:0-3068 GCF_042261735.1 Kitasatospora sp. NPDC056327
GGGGAGCACACCGCTCCCCGGCCCGGGGCCCGTCGTCGTCCGGGGCCGGTTCAGCCCCAGTTGCCCACCAGCGGGGTCCCGCCGTCGCCGGCCGTCGCCCGGTAGACGGTCAGGTCGCCGTTGACCGCCGCACCGGACCAGGAGCGGTCGGACGGGCGGTAGACGCCGATGCTGTCGGTCCCGGTGCCGTCCCAGTCGCCCCTGACCGGGATGTCGCCGGTGTTGCCGTAGGTGATGCTCCGGACGTGCTCGGTCGTGTTGGAGTCGTTGAGGTGGAAGGTCCGCGTCTGCGGGTCGTAGACCGCGACGGTCGTCGTGCCGTTGCCGTCCCAGTCGCCGACCAGCGGCGTCCAGTCGGGGTTGCCCAGCTTGAGCGGGGGGTTGGCGTTGACGTTGTCGTCGCTGAGGTGGAAGGTCTGGTCGCTCGGGCGGTAGACGCCGATGGTGGTCCGTCCCTGCCCGCTCCAGTCGCCGGCGAGCGGGACGTCGTCCAGGTTGCCGTACCGCACCGGGGCGCCGATGGTGCCGTCGGGCCCGGGCAGGAAGAACTCCCGGGTGCTCGGGCGGTAGTAGCCGAGGGTGTCGACGCCGGGGCCGTTCCAGTGGCCGGTCAGCGCGATGTCACCGGCGGCGCCGACGGTGGCCCGGCCGATCGTGGCCCCGTTGTGCGAGGCCTGGGTCACGGTGCGGTCGGCCGACCGGTGGAAGCCGACCGAAGACGGGCGGCGGGCGGGCGTGCCGTTGACGATCGCACTGCCGGTCGCCTGCTGGTGGGCGACGGTCTTCGGCAGGTCGGCCGGGGTCCCGGTCACCCAGCGGAAGGGGTGCAGGTAGACGACGCGCGGGTCCTGCGCGGCGACGGCCTCGTACTCGGCGTTGAAGGCGGCCATCTGCGCGTCGCCCGTGGTCTCGCAGTCGTTCGCGCCCCGGTTGGCGTCCGGGTAGAGCATGAGGTGCTGGTCGGGCGAGGCGAGCTTGGACTTCAGGAGCCCGACCAGCTCCTGGACGCGCCCGCGGCCCTTGCAGTAGTCGTTGGCACCGATGATGTCGACGCCCGCCGGGGCGCGGTTCACGTTCGGGTCCCACCAGAGGGAGACCGCCGCGTAGTCGAAGATCAGCAGCTTGTCCGGGAAGGCGGCCCTGAGCTGGTCGGCCTGCTTCTGGACCTGGGCGGGGCTCATCTGCCGCCAGTAGGCCTCGTCGGAGAGGTAGACGGCGCCGACCTTGTCGAGGTTGGAGCCGATCCTGGCCTTCAGCCTGCCGAGGTTGTCGGTGACGACGGCGTCCGGCTTGGGGAAGAGCGTGTCACCGGACTTGTCGACGGTCTCGTGGTTGATGTCGATGACGCAGGAGGCCGGCAGGCAGCGGTCCAGGAAGTCCAGCTCGGGCTGGTCGTGCCGCAGGTAGCCGTTGAAGTTGGTCCAGGGCGCCACCGCGGGGGTGTGGTCGACCATGTCCTCCTCGGGGGAGCCGTTGCGGGTGGCGTAGTAGCCGTAGTAGCCGAGCCCGCCCAGCATCGACACCCGGAGGTCGTCCACGGTGGTGACCCGGCCCGGCGCCGACTGGTGCGAGCCCAGCACCACGTACCCGTCCCGGGGCAGTTCGCCGGTGGTCGGACCGGAGAAGACCGTCGTCCCGTTGACGGTCACGGTGGCGCGCCCGGTGGCCCCGCTCGCCAGCGTCAGCGAGACGGCGTACGAGGGGGCGGCCGGGACGGCCGGAAGCGTGCCGGCGGTGCCGTTCTGGAAGAGTGCGAGGCCGCCGTCCGCCTGCACCCGGAGGCCGAGCGCGACGTCGGGCGCGTCCACGGCGCCCGTGCCGTTGCTCGCCCGGCTGACCGCCAGGGACGCCGAGCCGGTGCCGGTGGTGCTGCCGGCGACGGGCGTCAGGACGGCGCGGACGGTGTACCGGCCGGTGAGGTCCGCGGTGGCCGGTTTGGCGAGGCGCACCGCGGCCGTCCCCCGGGGGAAGGAGAGCACGTTCGGGTGGGCCGGGGAGTTGACCTGCGCCGCGCCCGGGGCTGGGTCGGTGACCAGGCCGGCGACCCCGGACTCGGCGGTGTAGCCCGAGGAGAGCAGGGTCGGCTGGCGGGCGCTCAGCTCCTGGTTCAGCCCGGAGTCCGACCCGCTGGAGGGGGCGCCGTCGAAGGTGTCGACGAGGGGCCTGGCGGTGGCGCCGACGGAGGTGTCGACACGGCTGACCGACAGGCCGTGCCCGGCCCCGTCGCCGAAGGTGGTCACCTTGGCCGGATCGGCCTCCAGGTAGGCACCCAGGTAGAGGAAGGCGCTGCCGGGCCAGCGGGTGACCCCGGCCGGGGCGGTGGCGGTCAGCGCGGTGCCGTTCACGGTGAGCGCGACCGAGCGGTCCGCGCCGGTGGACACCGTCAGCGAGACGGCGTAGCGGTCGGCGGGGGCGACCGTACCGGACCAGAACGGGGTCTCGCCGCCGTGGTGGAGGGCCAGCCTGCCGTTCGACCCGACGGTGAGGCCGAGGTCGACGTCGGCGTTGGTCACGTAGCCGGCGCTGCGGTGGCTGCGGCTGAGCACGATCGACGCCCACTCGCCGCTGGTGGTGTCGCCCACCGAGGGGTCGACCACGGTCGAGACGGTGTAGTGGCCGGTGTCGTCGGCGACGGCGGGCGCGCCCAGCATCACGGCGGAGATGCCCTTGCCGAACACCAGGCGGTCGGGCTGCTCGGGGGAGCTGACCCGGACGAACGACGGGTCGGCGGGGGCGGTGGTCCACCAGCGGCCGGAGACCCGGGTGTAGGAGACCGTCCGCTCCCCGGCCGGCGGCGACTGCCGGGCGGAGAGGTCGTGGTCGGGGGCTCCGTTGAGTCCGTAGAGCGGTGCGGTGGCGAGCGAGGGGCTCTGCCGGAAACTGTCGCCGAAGGCGCGGGTGGCGGTCAGTTGTGCGGGTGCCGGGTCGTTCGGGCTGTCCGGGCCGGCTGCGGGGGTGGCGGGGGTGGTGGCAGAAGCGGTGGGGGCGGCGACCGCCGGTGTGGCGGCCGCCGCGGGTATCAGGGCGAAGGCGAGTGCCGTGGCCGCGGCGCCGAGCGCGCCCAGCAG
>NZ_JBHJRC010000494.1:0-2936 GCF_042261735.1 Kitasatospora sp. NPDC056327
GACGGGGGCACCGCCCTCGCCGCCGGGGCCGGGCGGGACGGCCAGCCGCCGGCGCCGGCCGGTCGGCACGGGCGCGGCGGGCTCGGGCGGCGCGGGCGCCGGACCGGCCGGCAGGGCGTGCTCCAGCCCGGGGTAGAAGGGGGTCTCGGGGACGCCGGGCAGGGCGAAGCCGCCGGAGGAGTCCTCGGCGCCCGGCAGCGCGCGGCGCCGCCGGGAGGGCCGGGCCTCGGCGTCGCCCTCGCCCCGGCCGGACGGCGCGTCCGCGCCCCGGGGGTCGTGGGCGGCGTCGGGGGCGGGCGGCGCGTCGGGGGCGGATCCGCCGCCGGGGCCGAGCGCGATCGGACCGCGCGCCGCTCTCCCCCCGGGGTCACGACCGGTTCCGCCGTCGGCGCCGCCGGGGCGCCCGTCCGGGTGTCCGGCCGCGGGCCCGCCGTCGACCGGGACGGCGTAGGCGGTGCCGGAGCGGCCGTCGTCCTTGCCCCAGGGGTCGGCCTGCGGGCCGCCGGGACCGCCGATGCCCTGGCGTCCGTAGGCGGGGTCGTTGCCGGTGCCGTTCCACTGCTCGGGAACGGCGCGCTCGATCCGGGCGGGGGCGTTCGGCCACTGGTCGGCGGGGATGCCGGGGACGATGCCGCCGCCGGCGGGTGCGGCGCCGTCCCGGCCGTCCGGCGCCGGGAGGTCGGGCCGCTCCTCGACGGCGGGCCGTCCGCGGCGTCCGCGCCGCTGCTCGACGGCCGGCTCCTCGCCCGGCGCACCGCCGGTGGCCGCCGGGTCGGCCGCGGTCCCGGCGGCGCGGGCGTCCGCGGGGGCCGGGGCCTCGCCGCGCGGGGCGTCCGCGGATCCCTGCGGCGCGTCCTCGCCGGAGTCCCGGGAGTCCCGGGAGCCCTCGGCCGCGGCGTCGGCGCCTGGTCCGGCCGGGCCCTCGCCCGCCGGGGGCTCCTCGGTCCGGGCGGTCGGCAGCTGCGGGATGCCCGGAAGGTCGGGCAGGACGGCGCTGTCGCTCTCCTTCGGCCGGTCCGACCGGCCCTCGGCGCCGGCCCGCTCGGCGGCGGCCTTCGCGGCGGCCGGGTCCAGCGGCAGCTCGACGACGTACGTGGTGCCGGCGCGTCCCGGCAGCTCGTGCGGCTGGAGCACCCCGCCGTGGCGCTCGACCACCGCGCGGGCTATCGGCAGGTGGACGGGGCTGCCGCCGCGTCCGGGACCGCGGATCTCCACCCGGGCGACCTCGCCGCGCTGGGCGGCCGCGAGTACCACGGCCGGCACGTCGCTCTCGGCCGGGGGCAGCGCGGGCACCCCGGGGGTGGCGAGCCCGGGGGAGGGCGGCTCGGGGGCGGCGTCGTCCAGCGAGAGGCCGACGCCGCTGACGTCGGCGACCAGGTGGGCCAGCGCCTGGGCGAGCCGCTTCTCGTCGGCGATCACCTCGACGGCGGCGGCGTGCACGGAGAACCGCACCCGTCCGGCGCCGACCAGCTCGCCCGCGTGCTCGACGGCCCGGCGCACCACCTTGTCCAGCGCGACCGGCACCCGCTCGGGGGTCTTCCGGCCGTCCTTGCCCTCCGCGGCGGCGGCCGCGGCCTCACCGGCCTCGGACCGCTGGTGGGCCAGGACGCCGTCGATCAGCGTGCCGAACCGGCGGCACTCGTCGGCCAGCCGGCGCAGCGTCCAGTTGGCCTCCGGCCACAGCTGCCCGGCCGGGTCGGTGGCGAGCGCGTCGATCCGCCGGTGCAGCGCGTTCAGCGCGCCCCCCAGCTCGCTCTCCAGCACGGCGGTGAGGTGCTCGTTGCGGGCGACCAGTGCCAGCTCGCGGCTGCGGTCGGTGAAGGTCATGACGGCGCCGACCAGCTGGTCGCCGTCGCGGACCGGGGCGGTGGTGAGGTCGACGGTGACCGGCCGGCCGTCCTTGCGCCAGAGCACGGTGCCGCGAACCCGGTGCTTGCGCCCGGACGTCAGGGTGTCCAGCAGCGCGGACTCCTCCAGCGTCAGCGGGGTGCCGTCGGCCCGGGAGTGCTGGATCAGCGGGTGCAGCTCGCGGCCGCCCAGCTCGCTGGCCCGGTACTCCAGGATGTGCGCGGCGGCCGGGTTCACCAGCACGCAGCGGCCTTCGAGGTCGACGCCGAGCACGCCCTCGGCGGCGGCCCGCAGGATCATCTCGGTCTGCTTGTGCTGGCGGCGCAGCTCCGCCTCGACGCCGAGCCGGCCGGTGAGGTCGCGGACCAGCAGCAGGAGCAGGTCGGAGGAGCGGGAGCCCTCGCGGTAGGGGTCGTAGGGCGCCGGCGGGGAGTAGCCGCGGCTCTCGCCGGAGCCGGTGCCGGAGCCGTCGTCGTCGAAGTCGTTGCCGGACACCTCGACGGGGAAGGTGGTGCCGTCGGTGCGCCGGGCGGTCATCCGGACCGGGCGGTCGAGCGCCTCGTCCTCGCGGGCGGCGGGCCGCATCGATCCGGGGATCCGGCTGGGGTCGAACTCCGGGAGCAGGTCGAGCACGCCCATGCCGACCAGTGAGGTGCCGGGCGCCTGCAGCGCCTGGACGGCTGCGTTGTTGGCGTCGACCACCGTGCCGTTGCTGTTGACCAGCAGCAGCGCGTCGGGCAGGGCGTCGAGTATGGCGGCGAGGCGAGCAGCGCCTCGGATCGGCCTGCTGCTCACGTCGACAGGTCTCCTCGGCTCAGGGCAGCTCTCTCCGGAGAGGGCAGTATCTCATTCTTCTTTGCGGCGGGGACGACCCGCCTAGTAACGTTGTCGGCGGTTGGTGCCGGGCCCCCGGGTTGTGGCATCATCACAGGCACAGGGAACGGGTCCGCGCACGCGGGCTCGATCCGTGTGGAGGAGGCTTCGCCTAGTCCGGTCTATGGCGCCGCACTGCTAATGCGGTTTCGGGGTTATTCCTGATCGAGGGTTCAAATCCCTCAGCCTCCGCCAGCCGAAGAGCCCCGCCGACG
>NZ_JBHJRC010000495.1:0-2932 GCF_042261735.1 Kitasatospora sp. NPDC056327
GGGTCCCCCGTCCCGCCCCGCCCCCGCCCCCCGGGCCGCGCGGGGGGGCGGCGGGGCCCGGGGGGGTGCCCCACGCCGGGGGGGGGGCCGCGGGGCCCCCCCGCGCCCGGGCGCGCTTGCGGACGAAGCGCCCGACGGTTCACCCGGGTCCGCCCCGGCCGCCCGGGCCGCCGTGCACCGGTGGATCGAGGACACCTTCCGACGGCCGGCCGGCATGGTCCGGAGGCCCGACGGCACACCCGACCGGTGGGCGGCGGAGGTCACCGCAGCCGGATCCGGAGGTGCGGGGGAACCGCTCCGCCGAAACTGCCCGCGCAGGCGCCGCCGTGGGGTGCGACGAATCCGCCCACGACGGAGGCGGAGCCTGCCGGCAGGGGCCCGGCGCCCGCACGGGGGCGCCGTCGAGCGGATGCTGACGGCCCGCCGGAACCCGTTCCGACAAATTCGGTCGCCCCCTGTAACGCCCGCGCCGCTCACCCGGTCATTCAAGTGTGAGGGACGGAAAGACGGGCCGAGGGGAATCCGGGTGGGACGCGGTGGTCAGGCGGGATCGTTGTCGGACGAGGAGTTCCGGGCGTTCACGGTGGCCCGCGGGGGCCAGCTCTACCGGACGGCCTGTCTTCTGACGGGCGGGGACACCCATCTCGCCGAGGACCTGGTCCAGGAGTCGCTGGCACGGGTGTACGCCCAGTGGCGGCGGACCTCGTGGTTCAGCGGGCGTCCGCGGATCGAGAATCCGGCGGGTTACGCGCACACCGTCCTGGTGCGGGTGTTCCTCTCGCACCGGGGCCGCCGCAGCTCCGGTGAGCGGCCGGTGGAGACCGTGCCCGACGAGGCGGTGCACGAGAGCGATCCGGCGTTGCGGCTGGCCCTGCTCGATGCCCTGGGCCGGCTCGCCGCGCGCGACCGGGCGGTGCTCGTACTGCGCTTCTGGGAGGACCGGACCGTCGAGGAGACCGCCGAGGTCCTGCGCAGCACACCCGGTGCGGTGCGGACACGGACCTCCCGGGCGCTGGGACGCATCCGCGTCCTGCTCGGCGACGGCCTGGGTGAGCTGGCCGACCGGTGAACTCGCCGACCGCCGAGCCGGCCGGTCGCCGTGAGCGGTCCGGTCGCCGAGGGGGCCGGTCGGCCTCCGGCGCCGCCTCGCCGTCCCATGGCCGACCGGCCGGCCCGGGGCCGGACGCCCCTCCCGTACCGCTTCGCCGCACCACCTGCCGACCCGTCACCCCGTCGACCCGAGAGGGCCTTCCGCCGTGCGCGACGACCTGAACGACAGCTACCAGCAGGAGTTCGCCCGGGCGCTCTCCTCCACCGCCGGATCCTTCCGGATCGATCCCGGCCCGCTGGCCGAGCCCGCCCGGGCCCGGGGACGCCGACTGCGCCGCCGCCGGCGCGCCGGCGCGCTGACCGGGGCGGCCGCCCTGGCGCTGCTGGCGACCGGCGCCGTGGTGGCCGGCCACGGCTTCACCGGCTCCGGCTCCCGGGTCGCGCCGGCCGCGACGGCCCCGGCCGTCCCGAAGCCTTCCGGATCCCCGGCCTCCGGCGCGGAGATCCTGTCGATGCTGACCGGGCTCCTGCCGAGCGGCACGGTCACGGCCGATCTGATCAGGGGGACGGAGAGTGCCAGGCCCGCGGTTCGGTTCGTCCTGGACGACGGGAAGGGGGTGGCCCGGATCGACTTCTCGATCGTGGAGGGTGCAAATCCCGGCTCCGGCTGCCCGGACACGGACGCTCCCGATCCCGCCTGCTCGGTCTCCCGCCTCCCGGACGGTTCCCCGGTGGTGGTCAGGCAGGCCACTGCCCGGGCCGGCGAGCCGGCCGGCAGCCGCACCTGGTCCGCCTCCCTCTCCTCGTCGAAGGGCTACACGGTGACCGCCAGGGAGTGGAACCGCGCGTCGACGGAGAACGGCAGCCCGGTCACCCGCCCCCTGCCGCCCCTGACCACCGACCAACTGGCCGCCGTGGTCGCCGACCCCCGCTGGCAGCCGGTCGCCGCCGCGCTGGCCGGCGGGCGGGGAACCCCGGCGCCCGACGAGACCTGACGGACCCGCCCGGCCCGGGCCCCGACCGTGCCACCAACCCTGCCACCCGTCCGACCGCATCACCCCTCTGACCGCATCACCCGCACCATCAGTACCGATTCCAGTGTTCCGACAACCCGAAAGGGCGGTTCGTCATGTCCGACGACCTGCACGACACGAACGAGAACGACTCCACCACGACGGTTCCGGCCCGCCCCGCCGTGAAGCGGCCCAGCAGGACGACCGCGATCGCCGCGCTGGCGCTGCTGGCGATCGCGGGCGCGGGGGTCGACGGCGGTCTCCTCGGCTCAGCCGCCCAGGCCGTCGGGGCACCCTCTGCGACCTCCGGCGCGCCCGTCTCCGGCCAGGAGCTGGTGACGCTGCTGACCGGGATGCTGCCCGCCGGCACGGTGGAGACCGTCGAGACCCGGGGCACCGACCAGGGCATCCCCGGGGCACGGATCGTCCTGGACGACGGCGCGGGCAAGGCGCAGATCGAGCTCACCGTCCTCCAGGGCGTCGACCCCGGCTCGGACTGCCCGGTGGCGAGCACCCCCGAGGACGTCTGCACCGTGTCGCACCTGCCCGACGGCTCCAAGCTGGTGGTCGCCCGGACCGGGGCCGGGGCCACCGAGCCGGCCGGAAGCCTCACCTGGACGGCGTTCCTCTCCTCGCAGAAGGGCTACACGCTGTTCGTCCGGGAGTGGAACCGCGCGTCGACGGAGAACGGCAGCCCGGTCACCCGCACCCTGCCGCCCCTGACCACCGACCAACTGGGGGCGGTGGCCACCGCCACCGCCTGGGAGCGCGTCGGCGACGCGCTGTACGCGGCATCCGACACGGTCTCCTCCACGCGCAGCTGATCACCCGCGCGCCGACCACCGCGTCCTGGCCGGTACGGACCGGCC
>NZ_JBHJRC010000496.1:0-2927 GCF_042261735.1 Kitasatospora sp. NPDC056327
CCACGACCCGGGCACCGGCGGGCGGCGGCATGCCTCAGGGCCGGCCCATGTGGGTCGGGTAGTAGCCGCTGCTGATCCGCGAGATCCGGATCAGGGTGCCGGGCCGGGCGGCCTCGACGTACTGGTTGTTGCCCAGGTAGACGGCCACGTGGTGGATGCCCCGCGCGGTGCCGTCCCCCCAGAACAGCAGGTCGCCCCGGCGCAGCTGCCCCGCCGTCACCGGCGTGGTGGCGGCGTACTGGTCGCTGGCGACCCGGGGCAGGTCGATTCCGCCGCGCCGGAAGGACTGCTGGACGAGACCCGAGCAGTCGTAGCCGTCCGGCCCGTTCCCGGCCGTCCGGAACGGCTTGCCCAGCTGCGCGAGCGCGTACAGCACCGCCGTCTCGACGTCGCCGTCCACCGCCGGGGCCGCCGACGGGGCGGCGGCGGCCGGGGCGGACGCCGAGTCCGCCGACGCGGAGCCCCCGCCCGACCCGCCGGTCCGCGCCAGGTAGACGTCGTAGTGCGTGGTCCACCGCCACTGGCCCTGGCTGTTGCGGAACCAGTAGCGCGACCCGTCCCACCCCTGGGTGATCCCCCCGGCGGACGCGCTCGCCGCCGGGGAGCCGCCCGAGGCGCGGGCGGTGCCCGTGGAGGCGGCCGGGGCGGCCGCCGCCCCGGTGCGGGCCAGGTAGACGTCGTAGTGGGCGGTCCAGCGCCAGTGGCCCTGGGCGTCCTTGAACCAGTACCGCGAGCCGTCCCAGCCGGCGTGGGCGGGCGCCGGCTCGGCCGCCGCGGTGCCCGCACCGGTGCCGAGGCCGATCACGCCGGCGCCGGCGGCGATCACGGCCACCATGCCTATGCTCCGGCGGATCCGCGCCGCACGGGAGGGACGGGCACCCGGTGCCGGCCGGGGGGAGGTGGCGGTGGTCTGCTGTCCGGTCGCGTCGTCGGCGGCACCCGGTGCGCCGGTGTTGACGGTCGTCATGCTGCTGTCTTCCTTTGCTGGTCGCGCCGGCCGGGCCGACCGCCTCGGACGTGTCGACCACGTCGTCGCCGTCGGTCGCCCCGGCCGCGCTGAACGCTGGGAGCTGAACGCTGGACGCGGCGCGCGGGCCTGGGCCCGGCCGCGCCGCTTGTCACGTTAGGCATGCGTCCGCTCACGGCGCGCAGTGGAGTGCGCCAAAGGAATGCTCACGGAAGGTGAGCGTCCGTCACCCGACGCGGCGCCGGGTGACCGCCCGTCACCCGGGTGCCGACTCCGTGAGCAGCTGCTTCTTCAGCACCTTTCCCAGGGCGTTCCTGGGCAGTTCGGGCACCAGCACCACCCGGCGGGGACGCTTGTGCACCGAGAGCCGCTCCGCCACGAAGGCCGTCAACTGGTCCCCCGTCACGGGACCGTCCGGGACGACGTACGCCACGATCACCTGGCCGAGGTCCTCGTCGGGCACGCCGACCACGGCGGCGTCGGCCACCGCCGGGTGGTCGCGCAGCGCCCCCTCCACCTCGCCGGCGCCGATCCGGTACCCGCCGCTCTTGATCAGGTCGACGGAGGCGCGCCCGACGATCCGGTGAAAACCGTCCTCCCCGATCACCGCGACGTCCCCGGTACGGAACCAGCCGTCGACCGTCCACGCCTCGGCGTCGGCGTCCGGCCGGTTCAGGTACCCGCGGAACAGGGTCGGCCCGGCGACCTGGAGCTCGCCGACGCTCTCGCCGTCGTGCGGCACGGGTCCGCCGTCCTCGCCGACCAGCCGGGTGCGCACCCCGGCCACCGGCAGGCCGACGCTGCCCGCGCGGCGCTCGCCGTCGGCCCGGGTGGAGACGGTGATCAGCGACTCCGTCATGCCGTAGCGCTCGATCGGGGCGTGGCCGGTCAGCGCGGCGAGCCGTTCGAACACCGGCACCGGGAGCGGGGCGCTGCCGGAGACCAGCAGCCGGGCCGGGGCCAGCCGGGCGGCGGCCTCGCCGTCCGCCGCCAGCCGGGACCAGACGGTCGGCACGCCGAAGTAGAGGCTGCCGCCGGCCGCCGCGTACCCGTCGGGCGTGGGCCGCCCGGTGTGCACCAGCCGGCTGCCGGTGCGCAGTGCGCCGAGCACGCCGAGCACCAGGCCGTGCACGTGGAACAGCGGCAGGCCGTGCACCAGGGTGTCCTCGGCGGTCCACTGCCAGGCCTCGGCGAGCGCGTCCAGGTCGGCGGCGACGGCCGAGCGGCCGATCACGGCGCCCTTGGGCGCACCGGTGGTGCCCGAGGTGTAGAGCACGAAGGCGGTCGCCGCCGGGTCGGGCTCGGCGTACGTGGTGGCGGAGCGCTCCCGCAGGTCGACCGGCAGCCCGGGGATCCCGGCGTCCTGCGGCAGGGCGTCCTGGGCCGCGTGGGCGAGCAGGGCGGCGCCGGAGTCGCGCAGGATGTGCGCGCGCTCCTTGGGGCCCGAGTCGGGCGGCAGCGGGACGACCGGGACCCCGGCGAGCAGGCCGCCGACGACGGCGGCCACGGTCTCGGCGGTGGGGCGGGCGAGCACCGCGAGGGCGGGCGCGCCGGCCACCCGGTCGGCGACGGCGGTGGCCGCGCCGAGCAGCTGCTCGCGGGAGAGCCCGGGCCCGCCGGAGATCCGCAGCGCGTCGGCGGAGTCGCCGAGGCCGCCCTGAAGCGCCGTCAAGAGTGTCATGCGTCTGCCTCGCCCCTGTCCACGATGTCCGCTGGCCCGCCGTACGGCGGTCGGCGGCGGGTGTTTGGATACGGTGCACCGCACCGGCCCACGAATTCCAAGAGGAGAGCACGTGTACCCACCCTCCGCGGGGGACCTTCAGGAGAGCGGCAGCCGACAACCCGACTTCGCCTTACTGACGAAGCGTGAGGCCGAGGTCATGGCGTCGCGCGGACGCATGGCGGGCTTGGTCTCGACGTCGACGATCAGCTTGTCGAAGTCGGTCCGCTGCTCGACACG
>NZ_JBHJRC010000497.1:0-2907 GCF_042261735.1 Kitasatospora sp. NPDC056327
ACCGACCCGGTGTCGGCCGCGGCACGGCGGGCCGTCGGCCGCGGCTCAGGGGGTGCCGGTGCCCAGATGGACGGTGACGAGGCCGACGGTGACGAGGGCGAGGCCGGCGAGGGCGGTCGGGGACGGGACCTCGTGGCGGACGGCGAGGGAGGTCAGCACGGTGCCGATGGTGCCGATGCCGGTGAAGACCGCGTAGGAGGTGCCGACCGGGAGGTCCTGGAGAGCACGGGAGAGCAGGTGGGCGGCGCCCAGCATGAGGACCAGGCACAGGGCGGTCTGCGGGAGCCGGGTGAACCCCTCGGTCGGCTTGATGGACTGCGCCCAGGCGACCTCCACCGCCCCGGCCAGCAGCAGCCAGATCCACGGCACGCCGCTCACTCCCCGCGCCGGACGCGGTGGCCGACCAGCTCGGCGCCGGCCTCGCCGGCCCGGCGGAGCGCTTCGGCGAGGGACTCCCGGTGCAGGCCGGTCCGCCCGGCCAGGGCGGGGTCGACCAGGGAGTTGACGAGTTCGGCGGCGATCACCTCGGTGTCCTCGACCGCGTAGTGGCCGCGGACGAAGTCGCTCAGGTAGCGCCCGGCGTGGTCGTAGGGCTCGCGCGGGGTGCCCGGCCCGTAGGCGCCGCCGTGGGCGGCCACCACGACGAACCTGCGCGGGGCGAGCACCATCCTGGGGAAGGTGACCTGGTCGATCCAGGCCTTGAGGGCGGCCGGGACGCCGAAGTTGTACATCGGCGCGCCGATCAGGACGGCGTCCGCCGCGACCAGTTCGCCGAGCAGCGGCCGGACGACCGCCCAGGCCTCCCGTTCCCGCTCGGTGCGGACCGCCTCGGCGTAGCGGGCGATGTCGGTGATGCCCTCGCGCAGCAGGGTGTCGCAGATCGTGGTCCAGCCCTCGCGGATCGGCGGGACGGGGTCGGCGGCGAGGTCGCGGTGGGTGACCTCGCCGCCGCCGGCGGCCCAGGCCCCGGCGAAGGCCGCGCCGAGGCGGCGGGTGACGGAGTCGGTGCGCGCGCTGCTGTCGAGGTGCAGGAGGTGGGACACGGTGGAACCCCCGGGACGGTCTGGGCAGGACGGAGCCGCGGACACGAACGGACAGTGTGTCCACTTGTCGGCGGACCCCACGATAGAGGGAAGTGGACAGCGCGTCCACTTCCCTTCGGCCGCCCCTTGCCCCTACCGTTGCCAACCATGACGACCGAGCTCCCGATGGCCGCAGGCCCGCCGCCCCGCGAGCGGGCCGATGCCGCCCGGAACCGGGCCAAGGTGCTCGCCGCCGCCGAACGGCTCTTCGCCGCGGGCGACCCGGCGGCCGTCACCATGGACGACATCGCCCGGGCCGCGGGCATCGGCCGCGGCACCCTCTACCGCCGCTACCCGGACCGCGCCTCGATCGCCCGCGCCCTGCTCGACGAGCACGAACGCGCCCTCCAGGACCGGCTGCTGCGCGGCGCCCCGCCGCTCGGCCCGGGCGGCGGGACGGACGGCGGGACCGGCGGCGGGACGGGCGGGGCCGACGCCGCCCCGGCCGAACGGCTGGCCGCCTTCTACGCCGCGATGGTCGACCTGCTGGAGACCCATGTGCACCTGGTCCTGGGCGCCGAGACCGGCGCGGCCCGCTACCGGACCGGCGCCTACGCCTTCTGGCGGCTGCACGTCGCCCACCTGGCGCGCGAGGCCGGCCGGCCGGACCCGGAGGTCCTGGCCGACCAGTTGCTCGCCCCGCTCGCCCCGGAACTCTTCCGTCACCAGCGCGACAGCGGCCTGACCCCGGAACGGATCGCGGCCGGCCTCGCCGTCCTGGCGCACGGCGCCCTCGGATAGCCGGGGCGCCGCGCCCCGCGATCAGGCGGGCACGTGCCAGACCTGGTTGGCGGCCCCGTTGCAGTCCCAGATGCCGAGCTGGTTGCCGTTGCTGGTGGAGAAGCCCAGGTTGTCCAGGCAGCGGCCGGACGCCGGGTTGAGGATCGAGCCGTCGGCCCGGACCTGCCACTGCTGCGCACCGCTGCCGTTGCAGGTGTAGAGCTGGATCTTGGTTCCGTTCGCGGTGCCGGCGCCGGTGACGTCCATGCACTTGTTGAAGGCGCGGACGGTGCCGTCCACGGCGACCTTCCACTGCTGGGCGTCGCTGCCGTTGCAGTCGTAGATCTGGACCGGCGTCCCGTCGGAGCTCTTCGCACCCTTCACGTCGACGCACTTGCCCGCGTAGCCGGTGATCCGGCCGACCGGACCGGCGGGCTGGGGCGGCAGCTTGGCGCCGAGCACGACGGCCGGGAACACCACGGTCTCGTTGACCCCGCAGGCCGCGATCGCGGTGCCGTCGCCGACCATCGTGCCGCTGTAGGTGGGCCGGGAGAACTGCACGGTGTGCTGGGCGTTCCACCACTGACAGGTCGCGGTGACCTGCCAGGACTGGAGCGGATCGATGCCGCTGCAGGTGCCGTAGGCGTTCCACGCCCCGACGTAGGCGGAGCAGCCGGCGGCCAGGGCACCGGCGGACTGCGCACCGGTCGACTGCGCGCTGGCGGCCGGTGCGGCGAGGGAGGCGGCCGCGCCCAGCAGGGCGGCGGTCGAGAGGAGGGCGGCGGTACGGCGCATCGGAAGGTCCTTCCGGAGACGGGTCGAGCGGGCAACCCGCACGTCCGGGAACCGTGTTGACGGTGCGACGGTTGTGCGGGCCGCGTGAAAGCCTCCGGGGGTGTACGGCCACGGTCAACCACGCGGGTCGCCGATCCCGCCAATGGTCCGTCCACGGACGGGCATTGGTACGAACGGACGGGCTGATTCCACGGCAGGCCGGGGCCCCGGGTGATCCGTCCGGAAAGCACCAGGCCAACCGGGGTCCGAGCGGTCCGGGAGGCCGCCCGGCGGGCGGAACGCGAACGGCCCGGCTCCCCCGTGCGGGGGG
>NZ_JBHJRC010000498.1:0-2906 GCF_042261735.1 Kitasatospora sp. NPDC056327
CCCCCGCCTCGGGCAGGGGGGCGCGGGCCCGGGAGGGGCGGGTGCCGGGTTACCGCTTGGCGCAGGTCAGGTCGGAGGCCGGCAGGCGCCCGCCCGCGAGGTAGCGGTTGACCGCGTCGTCCACGCAGGCGTTGCCGTAGAAGCCGAACAGGGCGTGCTGGTTGGCGCCCTTGAGGGTCACCAGCCGGGAGGAGGGCAGCAGCCGGTGCAGTGCCGTGCTGTCCCGGTAGGTGGTCCTCGGGTCCCCGGTGGCGGCGACGATCATGACGTCGGCGTCGCGGCGCACCTCGGTGCGCGCCTCGCGCGGGGCGTCCCAGAACGCGCACGGGTTGATGTTGTTCAGCAGCGGGCCGAACAGCGGGTGGCCGGCCCGGCTGCGCTCGACACGGCGCCAGTAGTCCTCCGGATCCCGCGAGGTGGTGCCGTCGGCGCACATGATCGCCTGGTTGGAACTGCCGACCGGCGAGGCGTCGCCGGAGAAGGCGAACCGCAGGACGGCCGTCGTCCCCTCGGACGGGGTGACCTGCTCGCCCGCCGCGACCCGGGCGACCGTCGACATCTGGTCCGCGAGCGCCGCCCGCTCCTCGTCGGAGTCGCCGGCCAGGCCCATGAACAGCAGCAGCGGCACCCGGGTGTCGTCCAGTTCGACCGCCAGGTCACCGCTGCCGACCACCAGCGGGCGCTCGGCGGCGGTCCCGACGGTCCGCAGGATCCCGGCCGTCACCTCCTCGGCGGTGCGGCCGAGTCCGTAGGTGTCGTGACGCCGGGCCACCCACGCCGCCCAGGCCGCGTACGCGGCCTCGTTCTCCGGCAGCATGCTCGGGAGCAGCGCGGGCCCGTACGTGCGCGGGTCCAGCGCGCCGTCCAGGACCATCCGGTCGTAGCGGCCGGGGAACATCTGGGTGTACACGGTGCCCAGGTAGGTGCCGTAGGAGACGCCCAGGTAGGAGATCCTGCGCTCGCCGAGCGCGCCGCGGACGACGTCCATGTCCCGGGCCGTGTTGCGGGTACCGGCGTGCGGGAGCAGGTCGCCGGCGTTCGCCCGGCACTTCGCGGCGAGGTCCTTGTGGTGGGCGATCTGGCGCTCGAAGCCCGCGCGGTTCGTCCCGGCGGAGGAGAGGCTCGTGCCGACCGGCCAGCCGCAGTCGACGGGGGTGCTGCGGCCCACGAAGCGCGGGTCCATGCCGATGATGTCCCAGCGGCCGGCGTTCCCCTTGAGCGCGTCCCGGACCCGGGGCGGGGCGCCGAGGGTCGCACCGCCGGGGCCGCCGTCGTTCAGCAGCAGCGAACCGATCCGGTCGCGGGCCGAGGTCGCCCTGATCCGCGAGACGGCCACCGTGATCGTGCGCCCTCGCGGGTCCCGGTAGTCGAGCGGCACGGTGACGTCGGCACAGGCGGCACCGGCCTTCTCCAGTTCCGCGCCCACCTGGTCGGCGGGCCCCTGCACGCAGCTGCGCCAGTCGAGGCGCTGCTGGTGGAAGCGGAGGAGGTCGCGCGGCACGCCGGCGGTGGCCGGGCCGCCGCCGAACGCCTCGGCGGCCGAGGCGGGGTCGGCGGGGGCCGCCTGCGCGGGCCCGGTGGCGGCGGCCACCGTGCCCAGGGCGGCGGCGAGGGCGAGGCCGGCGGCGGCCGTTCGGCGGGCGGTGGACGACCGGGCCGGGCGGGCCGGGCGTGGGCGGGCGGACGGAGCGGAGGTGCGCGGGCCTGCGGTCAAGGTGTCTCCTCGGGTGACGTCGGATGCGGCGCGCACCGGGCCGGTCCGGCGGTCCGTTCCGCCGGGCCCCGGCCGCGGAACGCCCCGGCACGGGACCGCCGGCCCACCCGGAGGGCGGCCGGCGGTCATGACCTCACGCTAGGCAGCGGACGGGCCGTGATCACGACAGCAGACCCCCGGCCGCTTCCGGGGGACAACCCCACCCATCCCCTTCCCTTTCGGGCAGCGGAGGGTGTCCGAACGGCTGCTCACCGCTTCCGGCCCCGAGCCCGGGGCGCCGTTCCCGGGCACGCGGGGCCCCGCCGGAGGGCCCCGCGTGCGGGCTGGCCCCCGCCGCGCGATCATGGAGGGAAGGGGCGACAATTCCCCGCCCCCGCCTCCGTTTTGGGAGGACCCCATGCAGTACGACCCGACAGACCCCCAGAAGAAGGCCTTCGAGGAGAACGCGGCCGAGTTCCGCGCCTTCGACGACAGGATCCGGAGCGTCCAGGACACCGCCCGAGCCCGTCTGGCGGACAGCGGCTGGGACCCCGGCGACGACACCCAGGGCACCCTGCGCTGCCTGTCCTGCCCCTGCCCCGGCTTCGAGTTCGGCGGCTTCCAGGGACGGTGCAAGCGATCCAGCTGCAAGCACGCGTTCATCAACCACGATCTGCCCCGCTGAGAGCGAACGGCGGAACGGAATCACCGACCGGGGCCTCCGCGGCGCGACGGCGCGGTCGGCCCCGACCACGGAACACCCCCGTCGCGGGCGCGCGGTGATCACCGGGATCGCCGCGCGCCCGTTCGCGGTGCCGGGCGCACGCGGCACGGTTCCGGTCCGGCGGGCCCCTTCCGCGCGGCCGCCGCACCCGGCGGGGCCGCGGTCACCAGCGCGGGGCACCGTTGGGGGCCGGAGCGCGGCCAGGTCGGCGAGGGCTTGCATTACCCCGCGCATGCAACTATTGTCTTCACATGTAAGGCGCTTCCGCATCCATCTGGAGCACCTCGCCTCCGGCCCTGCCGGGCACCGCCGCGCACCCCCTCCTGCCGCGGCCCCGCCCGCACCGCCGCCGACCCTCACGGGCAACCCGTCACCTCGTGCCGGGTTGCCGTCACACCCCTCACTCCCCCGTAAAGGCACCACCATGTCCCTGAAGAAGATCCTTCCCGGCAAGCTCGGCTTCGGTACCGCTCCGCTGGGCAACATGTT
>NZ_JBHJRC010000499.1:0-2898 GCF_042261735.1 Kitasatospora sp. NPDC056327
CCCCGGCGGCCGGGTGACGGCTTTCTCCGTGGGGTCATCCGCCCGTCCGCCGTCCCCGGTGGGCGGGCGGCGCGGTGTCCGGGGACGGGCGGGCGCCCCGGACACCGTCGCCGGAGGCGCGCATCGGGCCGGGAACCCGTTGGGGCGGCCGGTCGACACCCTGGTCATGGATACGCAGATGCCGAGGGGTTCCGGGTCGGAGACTGACCGCGGCCGACCGTCGGCCGCCTACGGGCGGGTGGCGGGTTACGTCGTGGTCCTGCTGCTGTTGGGGGTGGTGTTCTTCCTGGTCGGGTGGCTGGTCGGTCCGGTCGCGCCGGAGCTGCGGCCGGGGTGGCACTACCCGGAGGACGGCGGCTCGCACGCGCTGGGCGGCCTGCGGTGAGCGCGGCCGGGGGAGGGCTCGCGGCGGCGCCGTCCGCCGCCGGGCGGGACGCCGGCGGGACCGGTGGGGGCGGCGGGACCGGAGCCGCGGGCGTGCTGGAAGTGACGGACCTCCAGGTGGGCGGGATGACCTGCGCGGCCTGCTCGGTGCGCGTCGAGCGCTTCCTCGGGCGGGTGGAGGGGGTGAGCTGCGAGGTGAACCTCGCCACCGGCCGCGCGCGGGTGCTGCACCCGGCGGGGCTGGGCACCGCCGACCTGGTGTCGGTGGTGGAGGCCGCCGGGTACACGGCGGCGCCCGTGCCGCGGTCGGCGGAGGCCGGGGAGGCCGCCGCCACCTCCGGCTGCGCGGACGACGACTGCCTGCGGGTGCTGCTGGTGGCGGTGCTCGCGCTGCCGGTGCTGCTGGTGTCGATGGTTCCGGTGCTGCAGTTCCGCGGTTGGCAGTGGGTCTGCCTCGTGCTGGCGGTTCCGGTGGTGGTGTGGGGTGCGGAGGGGTTCCACCGGCGGGCGCTACGGGGGCTGCGGCACGCCTCCGCGTCGATGGACACCCTGGTCAGCCTCGGGGTGGTGGCGTCGTTCGCGTGGTCGGCGTGGGCACTGTTCCGGGGCAGCGCGGGGGCGTCGGGGATGACGATGCCGTTCTCCTTCACGACGGACGGGGGACGCGACCACGTCTATCTGGAGGCCGCGGTGGGGGTGCCGCTGTTCGTGCTGTGCGGACGGCTGCTGGAGGACCGGGTGCGCCGGCGGACCGCCTCGGCGCTGACCTCGCTGGCCGAGCTGGTGGTGAAGGACGTGACGGTGCTGGACGAGGACGCGCTCGGCACCTGGAGCGCCGCTCCCGCGCCGGCCGCACCGGCTCCCGCAGGACCGGCCGCACCGACCGGACCGACCGGACCGAGCGGACCGGCCGCACCGACCGCTCCGGTCCCCGGGCCGGCGGACGTCGGACGGCGGGTGGCGGTGGAGGAGTTGCCGGTGGGCGGGCTGTTCCTGGTGCGCCCCGGGGAACGGGTGGCGGTCGACGGCGAGGTGCTGGCGGGCGGCGGGGCGGTGGACGTCTCGGTGCTCACCGGGGAGGGGGAGCCGCGCGAGGTCGGCCCGGGTGACGAGGTGTCGGGCGGCACGCTGTGCGTCGGGGGAAGCCTGGTGGTGCGGGCGGTCCGGGTGGGTGCGGACACCCGGCTGGCGCGGATCACGGCCCTGGTCTGGCAGGCCCAGGCGGGCAAGGCGCGGGTGCAGCGCCGGGTGGACCGGGTGGCGGGGGTGTTCGTCCCGGTGGTGCTGGCGCTCGCGGTGTGCGTGCTGGCGTTCTGGCTGGGGGCCGGCGCGTCCGGTCAGGGGGCGGTGACGACGGCGGTCGCGGTGCTGGTGGTGGCCTGTCCGTGCGCCCTGGGGCTGGCGACGCCGACGGCGCTGATGGCGGCGACGGGGCGCGGTGCGCAGTACGGGGTGCTGTTCCGGGGGCCGGAGGCGCTTGAGGGGCTGCGCGAGATCGACACGGTGGTGCTGGACAAGACGGGGACGGTGACGACCGGGGAGATGCGGCTGGTGGACGCGGTCGCGGCCGACGGCGCGGCGGTCGGCGGGGTGCTGCGGCTGGCGGCCGGGCTGGAGCAGCTGTCGGAGCACCCGGTGGGCCGGGCGATCGCGGCGGCGGTGCCGGAGCGTGCGGGCCTGGGGGCGGTGACCGGGTTCACGGCGGTCGCCGGGCGGGGCGTCGAGGGCCGGGTCGAGGGCCGGTCGGTGCGGGTGTGCCGGATCCCGGCGGACGCGGTGCTGCCGGTGGCCCTGGCACGGGCGCGGGAGCGGGCCGGGGCCGCCGGGCACACCGCGGTGCTGGTGGAGGTCGACGGCCGGTGGGAGGCGCTGCTGGCGCTGGGGGACTCCCCGCGCGAGGGCGGGGCGCAGCTGGTGGAGCGGCTGACGGCGCTGGGCGTGGAGACGGTGCTGCTGACGGGCGACGGTCCGGGGCCGGCCCGCGCGGTGGCGGCCGGCCTGGGCGTCACCCGGGTCCACCACTCCGCCTCGCCGGAGGACAAGGCGGCGGTGATCGCGGACCTCCGGGCCCGGGGGCGGGTCCCGGCGATGGTGGGCGACGGTGTCAACGACGCCGCCGCGCTGGCGGGTTGCGACCTGGGCATGGCGATGGGGACGGGGACCGACGTGGCGGTGGGGGCGGCCGCGGTGACGCTGATGCGGCGTGACCTGGGCGCGGTGAGCGACGCGCTGGAGCTGTCGGAGCGGGCGCTGGCGACCATCTCGGCGAACCTCACCTGGGCGTTCACCTACAACGTCCTGCTGATCCCGATCGCGGCGGTGGGCCTGCTGAACCCCATGATCGCGGCGGCGGCGATGTCGGTGAGCTCCCTCGTGGTGGTCGGCAACAGCCTGCGCCTGCGGTCCTGGCGCCCGGCCCGCGAACGATCCCGCGGGCGGCGGTGACGGACGGGCCGGCCGGCGGTGCGGCTGGGGGCCCGGGCACCGGCGAGGGGGCGGCGGGAGGTGCACGCA
>NZ_JBHJRC010000500.1:0-2886 GCF_042261735.1 Kitasatospora sp. NPDC056327
GGCCCGCCGCTGGAGCGGGCGGCGGCGACGCCGTTTCAGGGCTGCTCCGGGGGCGGGTTCCCAGGCGCGGCCGGTGCCGCGGGGCGGGGCGGTTCAGGACGGTGCGGGGCGGTGCGGGGCGGCTCCGCGGCGCGGCCGGCGCGGTCGGCGATGGCGCGCAGGTGGGCGCGCATCTCCGGGGGCGAGTGCACCTCGAAGTCGCAGCCGAACATCAGCAGGCGCACCGCCAGCCACTCCACGGAGTCGGTCCGGGAGCGGAAGCGGCAGCTGTGCTCGTCGATCGGCTCGATGTCGGCGTCGTCGCCGTGGCCGCGCAGACGGTGCCGGACCTCGTCGGCGGAGAGCCGGAGGGTGGCGTCGAGGGTGTAGGTCGGGGACCGGCGGCGCAGCTTGGCCCCGACGTACGCGGCGGCGTCCTCGGCGGGGAGCGGGCGCGGCGTGAAGCGGGCGCCGGTGGCGAAGGGGTCGCTGATCCGGTCCACCCGGAACAGGCGCCAGTCGTCCCGGTCGAGGTCGAAGCCGACCAGGTACCAGCGCCGGCCGGCCGAGACCAGGCGGTCCGGTTCGACCTGGCGCCGGGTCTGGGCGCCGTCGCCCGCCCGGTAGCCGAAGCGCAGGCGTTCGCGGTTGGTCACGGCGTTGGCGAGGACGGTGAGGTCCTCCGGGTCGACGGCCGGGCCGTCGCCGCTGAGCAGCGGGAGGGTGGCCCGGTCGAGGGTCGCGACCCGGTGGCGGAGGCGGGCGGGCAGCACCTGGAGCAGTTTGCCGAGGGCGCGCACCGAGGACTCCTCGATGCCGACCACGGCGTGCCCGGCCGCCGCACGGAGGCCGACCGCGATGGCCACGGCCTCCTCGTCGTCGAGCAGCAGCGGCGGCATGGCGGTGCCCGCGACCAGCCGGTAGCCGCCGACCGGGCCCATGGTGGCCTCGACCGGGTAGCCGAGGTCGCGGAGCCGGTCGATGTCGCGGCGGATGGTGCGGGGGCTGACCTGGAGCCGGTCGGCGAGCTCGCTGCCGGGCCACTCGCGCGGTGTCTGGAGGAGGGAGAGCAGGCTGAGGAGTCGTGCCGGGGTGTCGGTCATGGGATCCAGGGTGCCGGAAGTCGCGGCCAGGACCTGACCTAGATGCCCGTTAGTTTCGTCGGCGTGCTGAGGAAGAACGGCGACGAGGAGCGTGCGGTGGGCAAGGACGGTGTGGTGGGCCGGGAACCGGGGCCGGGTTCGGGTCCGGCGGCTGGGCCGGTGACGGTCGCGGCGGCAGGCGCGGCGGCGGGGCGGGGGCCGGCCGGGGTGTCGGCCGGAGTGTCGGACCGGCGGAGGTGGATCGCGCTGGCGATCGTCATGACGGCCTCGTTCATGGACCTGGTGGACGTCACGATCGTGAACGTCGCGATCCCGAGCATCCAGGAGTCGACGGGCGCGTCGTTCTCCGCCGTGCAGTGGGTGACCGGCGGGTACGCGCTGGCCTTCGCGATCGGCCTGATCACCGGCGGCCGGCTCGGTGACGTCTACGGCCGGAGGCGACTGTTCCTGATCGGAATAGCCGGGTTCACGATCGCTTCGGGGCTGTGCGGCCTCGCGGGCGGCCCCGAGACGCTGGTCGCGATGCGGATCCTGCAAGGGGCGACGGCGGCCCTGATGGTGCCGCAGGTGCTGTCGATCGTCCACGCGACCTTCCCGGCGGAGGAGCGCGGCAAGGTGTTCGGCCTGTTCGGCGCGGTGGTCGGCCTCGGTGCGGTCAGCGGTCCGCTGATCGGCGCTCTGCTGACGGAGTGGAACGTGTTCGGCCTCGGCTGGCGTCCGATCTTCCTGATCAACCTGCCGGTCGGCATCGCCGGCCTGCTGCTCGGCCGGGTCTTCATCGGCGAGTCGAAGGCCGAGCGGGCCCTGCGGCTCGACCCGGTGGGCGTGCTGCTGGCCAGCGCCGGACTGCTGATGCTGATCTACCCGCTGACCCACGGCCGGGAGGCCGGCTGGCCGCTCTGGGGCCACCTGACGATGGCCGGCAGCGTCCCGGTGTTCGCCCTGTTCGTCGCGTACGAGCGGGTGAAGACCCGGCGGGACGGTTCGCCGCTGGTGGAGCTGTCGCTGTTCCGGGTGAAGTCCTTCGCGGCGGGCATCGGCGTCCAGCTGACCTTCGGTGTCGTCACCGGCATCTTCTTCCTGGTCTGGACCCTCTACATGCAGCTGGGCCTCGGCTGGAGCCCGCTGAAGGCCGGTGCGACCGGCATCCCGTTCTCGTTCGCCGTGTCGACGGCGGCCGGCCTCTCCGTGCAGCAGCTCGTCCCGCGCTTCGGGCGGAAGGTGCTCCAGGCGGGCGCCCTGGTGATGGCGGTCGGCGTGCTGGTCTACCTCGCGGAGGCGCACCGGTACGGCACCGGCATCACGCCCTGGCAGATGCTGCTGCCGCTGGTGGTGATGGGCGCCGGGATGGGCCTGATCGTCGCGCCGATCACGGACGCGGTGCTGGCTGACGTCCCGCGCGAGCACGCCGGATCCGCCTCCGGGCTGATCAACACGGTGAACCAGGTGGGCCTGGCGCTCGGCCTGGGGCTGGTGTCGGTGGCGTTCTTCGGCGCGGTACCGGCCGGGACGGCCGCGGGAGAGCCTTTCGTCGGGGCGTTCCAGCAGGCGCTGTGGTGGGTGTTCGGGGTGCTGGCCGTGGTGTTCCTGCTGATGTTCGCGCTGCCGGCGCGGCGCGGGGGCGCCGTCGTGGCCGGCGGTGGTGGTTCGGCCGGTGGTGACGACCCGGCCGGTGGTGGTTCGGCCGGTGGTGACGCCGGGGCCGACGGCGCGGCGGCCGTCGTCCGTGCCGCCGCGGATGCCGGGCGCGAGCGGGTCCCGGCCTGACCGCCCCCGCGGTGACGGGCCCCGGCCGCGCGTGCGC
>NZ_JBHJRC010000501.1:0-2879 GCF_042261735.1 Kitasatospora sp. NPDC056327
GGCCCGGGGCCGTCCGGGAGGGCCGGTCAGAAGGTGGTGGGGACGAGCGTCCACCGCTGGTTGGCGTTGCCGTTGCACTCCCAGATGCCGGGCACGGTGCCGTTGGCGGCGTTCCAGCCGGGCAGCTCCAGGCAGGCGTTCGAGGCGGGGTTGTAGATCTCGCCGGACGCGCGGTACGTCCAGAGCTGGCCGCCGGTGCCCCGGCAGTCCGCGATGGCGGCCGGCGCGCCCCAGTCGGTCCGGTCGTCCCGGACGGTCACGCAGCGTCCGCCGGTGCGCAGGGTGCCGTCGGCGGCGAAGGCGAACTTCTGGTTCTCGCCGTTCCAGCAGTCGTAGAGGCCGAGGGAGCCGCCGGCGGACGCGCCGTAGTTGTCCAGGCAGCGGCCCGCCGCGTGCACGGAGACGACGTTGTGGGCGGGCAGGCTCGCCTCGGCGATGTCCTGCGGCCGGGCGAACCGCGGCAGACCGCCCTGCGGGGCGGTGCCCCGGAACTGGATCAGCCGGCCGTCGGCCGAGGTGGCGACCAGGTCGGGGTACCCGTCGGCGTTGTAGTCACCGGGAGAGTCCACGGCGGGGAAGGCGCCCGCGGCGAGGCCGAGCGGGAGCACGGCGTGGGCGGCGGGAACCGTCCACCGCTCGCTGGCGCCGTCGTGGCAGTCCCAGATCGCCAGGTGGTTGCCCGCCGTGGCGTCGGCCCGGGGCACGTCGAGGCACCGGCCGGAGGCCGGGTTCCGCAGCGTGCCGGGGTAGGGGCCGGCCGCCCAGGTCTGGGCCGCGCTGCCGTTGCAGTCCCACAGGTTGACGGGCGAGCCGTTCGCGGTGGCGCCGCCGGTGACGTCGAGGCACTTGCCGAGCACGTGCAGCGAACCGTCGGTGCCGAGGGTGAACCCCTGGTTGGCCGGGACGGCCTGGCCGGCGCAGTTCCACAGCAGGGCCCGGGTTCCGTTGCCCGTCCAGCCGCGCTCCAGGTCGGCGCACATGCTCACGCCGCCGGCGCCGCCGAGCGCGGACACCAGGGGCTTGCGGGTGGGCGGCTGCAGGGGCGTGAAGCCGCTCTGGGTCCTGCCCTGGGCGTCGAGCGGGAGGGGCAGGGCGGTGACGGCGCCGGTCACGGTGTCGCGCACCCAGAGCACGGGCGCGCCGGCGACCTCGCCGGGGAACATCAGGGTGTAGCCGCTCCAGTCGGTGCCGGCCGCGCCGAGCTCGACGCCGGTGCCGAGGTGGCAGAGCAGCTCCCCCGGGTAGTGGCGCAGGTGGCCGTTCTCGACGGTGATCAGGCCGGGCCGGCCGGTGCCCCGCTGGACGGCGGTCAGCTGGGTCACGTTGTCCCAGGTGCGGTCGATGCCGGCGTCGCACATGCCGCCGCGGTCGTCCACGAGGAGGGTGTCCCGGGTGAAGCGGCCCTCGATGCCGCCCGGGAACGCGTTGGCGTCGTTGAGGTAGATGTAGAGCTGCTTGTAGGTCTTGTGGTAGGCGAACAGCGAGTCGCCCTGCCCCGAGGCCGCGCCGCGGTGGGCGACCAGGTAGTTGTTCCAGTCGTCGTGGCGGGGGCCGCGGTCCGCCGGGGAGGCGGTCTCGGGCACGCCCGGGGCGGTGACGCCGCCGCGGACCAGGGTCAGCGTGCCGTCGGCGGCCGGGGCCAGGAAGTCGCGGATCCCGTCGAGGTCGACGTCACCGGCGACCGGCGGGGTGGCCGGCCTGGAGGGGGCGTAGAAGTCGTAGGTCGCGGCCTGCGGCTGGGTGTTGCCGGCGCCGTCGACGGCGCGCACGTTCAGCCGGTGGCTCCCCCAGGCGGCGACGCCGACGCTGATCGGGACGTCGGCCCAGGCGGTGCCGTCGGCCGCGTAGGAGGCCGCGACCCGGGAGGCGCCGGTGACCGGGATGTTGTCGTCGAGCGCGTACTGGAACTCGCGGACCCCGGCGGCGCGGCAGTCGCCGGCCGGGCAGCCGCCCGGGACCGGGTCCTTGCTGGTGACGCGGACGGTGACGCCTCGGTCGCCGGCGTGGCCGGTGGGCGTGGCGCCGCTGCCCTGCGGCGGGAACACCGTCGAGGGCGCGACGGCGGCGAGCGTGGGGGCGGTGACGTCGACGTCGAAGGCGCAGGACGCCGTCTCCGGGCTGCTCGCGCCCCCGGCGGTGGACCGGGCGTTCCAGCCGTAGCGGTGGCCGTCGACCAGCGCGCGGCCGACGGCGACCCGGGCCGTGCCCGCGGTCTGGGCGACGGGCCCGCTGGTGAGCAGGGCGGCGCCGGCGGATCCGGCGTCCTCGCCGGCCGTGACGTCCCAGAGCCGGAAGGCGATCCGGAGGTCACTGCCGGGCGGCACGCCCTCGGCCCGGGCGGACAGCCGGACGTCGGAGGTGCCGTCCGGCAGCGGCGTCGTCCGGCCGATCCAGCCGGGCGTGCCACCGCCGCAGGCGTTGTCGCCGGGGTTCCTGGGCCCGGGGTCGGTGGACAGCGCGGTGGGGACCGGCACGGGGTCGCCCGACGCCCGGGCGTCGGCGTACGCGGCGCCGGGAGCGGCCAGCACGACACCGGCCGCGCACAGGGCCGCCAGGACTCTCGACGGTGGTCCCCCGGGGCGCCGGAGGGAACGGGAAACTCGCATGGTGTGTCAGCCGCCTTCGCAGCAGAGCCCCCGATCCGCGGCCGACTGCCGCGAATCCCGCCAACGACAGGCCGGCGAGGGGAGATTGTCCGATTCGATGCGCATTGCGACCGCCCGTCAGCTGACGTCGCCTCACCTCGGCGATCGGTGCGCGGTCGAACGTTAGTGCGTCCGGAAGCCGGGTGGCAATCGGTTTCCGTGATCGTTGCGAAGGCTTCGCCGGGCAGGACCTCGCAGGTCACACGGGCGCCGGACGGCGCTCGGCCCCGGCCC
>NZ_JBHJRC010000502.1:0-2786 GCF_042261735.1 Kitasatospora sp. NPDC056327
GGCCACCACCTGCCGTCAAACGGTCAATCCGGCCGATCGGTCCTCGGCCCCACCGCCGGGGTTCAGTCCTGGACGGCCTTCTTCAGCTGCTCGACGCGGTCGGTCCGCTCCCAGGTGAAGTCCGGCAGCTCACGGCCGAAGTGGCCGTACGCGGCGGTCTGCGAGTAGATCGGGCGCAGCAGGTCCAGGTCGCGGATGATCGCGGCCGGACGCAGGTCGAAGACCTCGGTGACGGCCTTCTGGATGGTGAGGACCGGCACGGTCTCGGTGCCGAAGGTCTCCACGAAGAGGCCGACCGGCTCGGCCTTGCCGATCGCGTACGCGACCTGCACCTCGGCGCGGCGGGCGAGGCCGGCGGCGACGATGTTCTTCGCCACCCAGCGCATCGCGTACGCGGCCGAGCGGTCCACCTTGGACGGGTCCTTGCCGGAGAAGGCACCGCCGCCGTGGCGGGCCATGCCGCCGTAGGTGTCGATGATGATCTTGCGGCCGGTGAGGCCGGCGTCGCCCATCGGGCCGCCGATCTCGAAGCGGCCGGTCGGGTTGACCAGCAGGCGGTAGCCCTCGGTGACGAGCTTGATGCCCTGCTCGGCCAGCGCCTTGAGCTCCGGCTCCACGACGAACTCGCGGATGTCCGGGGTCAGCAGCGACTCCAGGTCGATGTCACTGGCGTGCTGGGTGGAGACGACCACGGTGTCGAGGCGGACGGCCTTGTCGCCGTCGTACTCGATGGTGACCTGGGTCTTGCCGTCGGGGCGCAGGTACGGGATGGTGCCGTTCTTGCGGACCTCGGTCAGCCGGCGGGAGAGCCGGTGGGCCAGGGTGATCGGCAGCGGCATGAGCTCGGGCGTCTCGTCGGACGCGTAGCCGAACATCAGGCCCTGGTCGCCGGCGCCCTGCCGGTCCAGGTCGTCCTCGTCGCCCTCGACCCGGGCCTCGTACGCGGTGTCGACACCCTGCGCGATGTCGGGCGACTGGGCACCGATCGAGACCGAGACGCCGCAGGACGCGCCGTCGAAGCCCTTCTTGGAGCTGTCGTAGCCGATCTCCAGGATCTTGTCCCGGACGAGCTGGGCGATCGGCGCGTACGCCTTGGTGGTCACCTCGCCGGCCACGTGCACCTGGCCGGTGGTGATGAGCGTCTCCACCGCGACCCGGGAGGCCGGGTCCTCGCGGAGGAGAGCGTCAAGGATGGTGTCGCTGATCTGGTCAGCGATCTTGTCGGGGTGTCCCTCGGTCACGGACTCCGAGGTGAACAGGCGGCGAGACACAGCGCTCCCTGGGGTTGCAGCGGCTGCTGACTGAAAGACCCCGGACGGATCCGGGGGCTTCCGGAAAGACTTGATTCCTGGAGTGTAACGGTCAGCTACCGACGAACGTCACGCGATTCCGCAATTGGAGACCGCCCGCCCACCCGTCGAGATCACCCGGCGGACGGATCTAGCCGTTCCGCGACCAGGTCCCAGACGACGTCCGCGAGGACCTCCTTGGGGCCCACCGGAACGGGCGTCTCACTGCCGTCGGCACCCAGCACCACGGCCTCGTTGACGTCCTGGCCGAAGGCCTTGCCGTCGCCGACCTCGTTGACGACCAGCAGGTCGCAGCCCTTGCGGGCGAGCTTGGCGCGGCCGTTGGCGAGCACGTCGTCGGTCTCCGCCGCGAATCCCACGACGAGTTGGCCCGAACGGGTGCGGCGGGCCGAGAGCTCCGCCAGCACGTCGGGGTTGCGCACCAGCCCGACCGGCGCCGGCTCGACGCCGTCGACCTTCTTGATCTTGCCGGCGGCGTAGACCGCGGGCCGGAAGTCCGCCACCGCCGCGGCCATGACCACGGCGTCCGCGTCCCGGGCCGCCCCGAGCGCGGCCTCCCGGAGCTCCAGCGCGGTCGCCACCCGGACCACGTCGACCCCCGCCGGATCGGGCAGTCCGGCATTGGCCGAGATCAACGTCACACGCGCCCCACGCGCCGCGGCGGTGGCGGCCAGCGCGTACCCCTGTTTGCCGGACGAGCGGTTGCCGAGGTACCGGACGGGGTCCAGCGGCTCCCGGGTGCCGCCCGCGGAGACCACCACGTGCCGGCCCGCGAGGTCGGAACGCACGCCGCCGTACCGCAGCACCGCGCGGCAGGCGTCGAAGATCGCGGACGGCTCGGGCAGCCGGCCCTTGCCGGTGTCCTTCCCGGTGAGCCGGCCGCTGGCGGGCTCCAGCACGATCACGCCCCGGCGGCGCAGCGTCGCGACGTTCTCCCGGGTGGCCGGGTGCTCCCACATCTCGGTGTGCATCGCGGGCGCCATCACGACCGGGCAGCGCGCGGTGAGCAGGGTGTTGGTGAGCAGGTCGTCGGCGAGCCCGTGGGCCGCCCGGGCCATCAGGTCGGCGGTGGCCGGGGCGACCACCACCAGGTCGGCCTGCTGCCCGATCCGCACGTGCGGCACCTCGTGCACGTTCTCCCAGGTCGCGGTGGCGGCCGGGCGGCCGGAGAGCGCAGCCCAGGTGGCCTCGCCGACGAAGTGCAGCGCCGCGGCGGTGGGCACCACGGTGACGAGGTGGCCGGACTCCGTGAACCGCCGCAGCAGCTCGCACGCCTTGTACGCGGCGATGCCGCCGCTGACGCCGAGGACGACGCGCGGTGCGCCCCCCTGCTCGCTGCTGCCGCCCATGGTCCCCAGCTCTCCTCGGCCCGTCCTCGTCTGCCCGCCCACCCTACGGCCCGCCGGTGATCACCCGCACGGTGGCACCCCCGGCCGCCCGGGCACGGCGAAGGGCCCGCCGGAGCGAACTCCGGCG
>NZ_JBHJRC010000503.1:0-2699 GCF_042261735.1 Kitasatospora sp. NPDC056327
CGCGTGCGCGCCGCGGGGCCCCTGTCGTGCGGGCTCACTCCTGCGCCCACACCCCCAGGATCTCGGGACCGTACCGGGCAGCGACGGCGTCCACCGCGGTGGCCGCCTGCTCGGTGTACACGAACACCCCGGCACCGTCCTCGGAGATCGCCACCCGGTCGATGGTCACCCCCTGCGCCGACCAGTAGCCGGCCTCGGCCATGATCCGCCGCTGCAGCTCCACGAAGTGCCGTCGCGACCCCAGGGCGTCGACGAACTGGACGACCGTCGTGTCGGAGGTCACCGCCCGGTTCACCGCTTGGTCGAACCCGCTGCCCGCCACCCGCTGGGCGAACACCACGGACGTCCGCCCGTCGTAGCAGGCACCGAAGAAGTTGTCCCCGTACTGCATCGCACCGATCCGGCGAACCGTGTTCACGATCTCCAGCAGGTCGGGGGCCCGGTAGCCTTCCCGCGTGGCCCTCGCGAGGGTCGGGAACGAGAGTGTCTGCGCGGTGCTGGGCGCTCCGCCGGCCCAGGGCCGCCACCGCGGCACGGCCGGCCCGCCGCCGCAGAGGAGGACCTCGCCCGTCAGGGTGTCGGGCAGCGTCTCACCCGGTCCGGCCGGCAGAGCACCGCGGCCGTCGGTCCAGACGCCCGCGTCCAGCCGGGCCACCGCCCCGATCCCCAGCACCACCACCGCCAGCGCCACCGCCAGCTGCCCCGCCACCCGCCGCCGCTTCCGGCGCCGGCCGGCGTGCCGCAGGGCGGCCAGCGGCGCCCGCCCCCGTACCGCGCCGGCCCGGGCGTCGAGCCGGACGACCAGCTCCTGCTCGAACCGGTCCGGATCGGCCCCTCTCTCCTCAACCGTCATGACCCACCATCTCCCGTACCGGTGCCAGCTCCTGCCGGAGCGTCCTCATCGCGCGCGCCAGATGGGTCTTGGCCGTCGCGGTCGAGCAGCCGAGTTCCTCGGCCACCTGGGCCACCGACAGGTCCGCGTAGTACCGCAGCACCACCGCGGTGCGCTGACGGGGCGGCAGCGACCGCAGCGCCGCCTCCAGTTCCTCGTCCCGCGAACCGGCCGCGACCGCCGGGAGGTCCGGGAGCAGCGGCGTCAGCACCTCCCGCCGGGTGCGCCGCCACCGCGAGACGTGGGTGCGGACCATGGCCCGCCGGACGTACGCCTCGGCCGCGCCCGGGTCGCGGATCGCGCCGCGCCGGACGTACACCCGGGAGAGGGCGTCGTGCAGCAGGTCCCGTGCGTCGTGGACGTTCCCCGTGATCAGGAACGCACCGCGGAGCAGGGCCTGGTACCGCGCCGCGACGAACTCGTCGAACGGATCGTCCCGCCGGGTGCCCTCGGTGAAGCCCCCCGGCCGCATCGGTTCGCGCTTCATGCCCACCAGACGCGCGGGAGGGCGCGAACGGATGACACGCCCGGGAAAAAAGCCCGGGGAACGGGGAACGGCCCGGGGGCCGGGCACCGGTCGTTCCCGGTCCCCGGCCCCTCCGTCAGGCCCCGCTCACTCCCCGGCTTCGCCGGCGCGGTGGCGCTTGACCCACAGGGCCGCGCCGCCCGCCGCGACGACCAGCCCGCCGCCGACGGCCAGCAGACCGGCGTCACCGCCGACGGAGCCGCCCAGCACCGGGCCGAGCTGCGCCGAGACGGGCTCCGGGGACACCACACCCGGATCGGGCTCCGCCATCGAATCGGCGTGCGCCGCGCCGGCACCGCCCAGCAGCACCCCGGCGGCGCCGAGCGCGCCCGCGGTGCCCAGGGCACCCGCCGTGCCCATCCGCCGGCCGAGCTTCCTCAGCCGTACCACCCGGATCCGCCGAAGACGGCGGACCGGCCGCAAACTCCGCATCGAGAACTCCCCAGGACCCGTTCGCGTACTGGCTCGACGCTATCCGATCGGCACAGATTTCTCACACCCATTCAGGTTTGGGTGGTCAAGAGTTGTACGACCGTTGCCCAGCCGGACCGCCGCCGGTCGCCCCGCCCGCCGCCCCGCGGAGCACGGTCCGTGACCGCGGCTCAGGAACCCCGCCGCGGCTCAGGAGTTGTACGTCGACTGCGCCCGCTCCAGGCCCTCGGAGAGCAGCGCCTCCACCGCGTCCGCCGAGCGGTCCACGAACCACTCCAGCTCCTTGCGCTCGGTGGCGGAGAAGTCCTTCAGCACGAAGTCCGCGACCTCCATGCGGCCCGGCGGACGGCCGATCCCGCACCGCACCCGGTGGTACTCCGGGCCGAGCGACCTGGTGATGGACTTCAGCCCGTTGTGCCCGTTGTCGCCGCCGCCCAGCTTCAGCCGCAGGGCCGCGTAGTCGATGTCCAGCTCGTCGTGGACGGCCACCAGCGCGGAGGCGGGCGCCTTGTAGAAGTCGCGCAGCGCGGTGACCGGGCCGCCCGAGAGGTTCATGAACGACATCGGCTTGGCCAGCACCACCCGCCGGCCCGCCAGCCGCCCCTCGGCGACCTGGGCGCGGCTCTTGTGGGCCTTGAACTTCGCGCCCATCCGCTGGGCCAGCAGGTCCACCACCATGAACCCGATGTTGTGCCGGTTCCGGGCGTACTGCTCCCCGGGGTTGCCCAGCCCCACCACCAGCCAGGGGCCCTCGTACGATTCGTCGCTCATGCTTGCGCCACCGCTCCTCGTGGTCGTGTTCACCGTCATCATCCCGGACACGCCGCTGCCCCGGCCGCTCCAGGGGAG
>NZ_JBHJRC010000504.1:0-2681 GCF_042261735.1 Kitasatospora sp. NPDC056327
ACGCCACCCCCGTGGGTGTCGGCGGGCGCACCGGCGGTCTCGGACCGGCCGGCGGGCCGGAGGTCGAGCGCGGTGACGGGGTGCCAGGCGGCGTGGGCCGCGTCGCTGCCGGCCCGCGGGTCGGGCAGGTCCGGGGCGAAGGCGAGGTAGGCGACGGAGACGACGTGCATCCGGGGGTCGCGGTCGGGTGCGCCGTAGCTGCCGAGCTGTTCGAGGTGGATCCGGCTGAGGGCGGCCTCGGCGGCGGCCGTGCCGTGCAGGCCGGTCTCCTCGGCGAGCTCGCGGGCGGCGGCCTCTTCGAGGCTCTCCTCGCCGGCCCGCAGGAAGCCGCCGGGCAGCGCCCAGTGCCCCCGGTGGGGCGGGAGGGCGCGCTCGACGAGCAGGACGTGCAGGCGGCCGTGGCGCAGGGTCAGGGCGACGACGTCGACCGTGACGGCGACCGGGGCGTAGGCGCGCGGGTCGTAGGCGGCGAGCCACTCCTGCTCGGTGGTCTCCACGGTGCGCGCTCCTCTCCCCCGCCGGGGCCCGCCGCACGGTGCGGGCGTCCTTCTCGGGCTGAGCACAACGTAGCGATCACTTGTCTCTGCGGCAAATGGTTTTCCCCATCGACGGGAGGCCGTCCCGGCCCGGGCGGCTTCTAGGCTGTGACCGGGAGCGTCACCCGGAGGAGGCCGTGATGTCGGAGTTCGCCGCCGCGCTGGCGGACGGGCCGCTGGTGCTGGACGGCGGGCTGTCCGACCGGCTGGAGGCGGACGGGTACGACCTGTCGGACGCGCTGTGGTCGGCCCGGCTGCTGGCGGACGCGCCGGAGGCGGTGCTGGCGGCGCACCGGGCGTACTTCGCGGCGGGCGCGCGGGTCGCGATCGGGGCGAGCTACCAGGCGAGCTTCGCGGGGTTCGCCCGCCACGGGGTGGACCGGGCCGGCGCGGCGCGGCTGCTGGCGCGGAGCGTGGAGCTGGCCCGGGAGGCGGCGCGGGGGCTGCCGGGGCCGCGCCGGTGGGTGGCGGCGTCGGTCGGGCCGTACGGGGCGGTGCTGGCGGACGGGTCGGAGTACCGGGGCCGGTACGGGCTGTCCCCGGCCGCGCTGGAGGCGTTCCACCGGCCGCGGCTGGAGGTGCTGGCGGCGGCGGGGGCGGACGTGCTGGCCCTGGAGACGGTGCCGGACGTCGAGGAGGCGCGGGTGCTGCTGCGGGCGGTGCGCGGGCTGGGCGTGCCGGTCTGGCTGTCGTTCGCCGCGGCGGGCGGGCTGACCCGGGCCGGGCAGCCGCTGGCGGAGGCCTTCGCGCTGGCGGCCGGGGCGGACGAGGTGGTGGCGGTCGGGGTGAACTGCTGCGCGCCCGCGGACGCGGACCGGGCGGTGGGCCTGGCGGCGCGGGTGTCCGGCAAGCCGGTGGTGGTCTACCCGAACAGCGGGGAGGGCTGGGACGCGGCGGCCGGGGCGTGGTGCGGCGAGCCGTCCTTCACGGCGGACCGGGTGGCCGGCTGGCTGGCGGACGGGGCCCGGCTGGTGGGCGGCTGCTGCCGGGTCGGCCCGGACGGGATCCGGGCGGTGGCCGCCGAGGTCGCGGCGGCGGGCGGCGGGACGCCCTGACGCCGGCCGGAGGCCCTGGCGCCGGCGGCCCGCCCCGGCCGTCGTACCGTACGGGGGCGCGTCCGGCGGGCCGGGGCGGGGTTACCGAGGGGGAAGGTGCACGGACCGGGGGCGGCCTGGCAGACTCGTGCCGTCACCACCGCGGTCGACATTGTCGACCGCCTGTCAGCGCGGAGGTTCCCATGCCCGGCCCGATCCAGTCGCTTTCCCGGGCCGCCGCGATCATGCGACTGCTGGCCGGCGGCGAACGCCGCCTGGGCCTGTCGGAGGTCGCGACGGCACTGGGCCTGGCCAAGGGCACCGCGCACGGCATCCTGCGCACCCTCCAGCAGGAGGGGTTCGTCGAGCAGGATCCGGAGAGCGGCAAGTACCAGCTGGGCGCCGAGCTGCTGCGGCTCGGCCAGAGCTACCTGGACGTCCACGAGCTGCGGGCGCGGGCCCTGGTGTGGGCGGACGACCTGGCCCGGGCGGCCGGGGAGACCGTCTACCTGGGGGTGCTGCACCAGCAGGGGGTGCTGGTCGTGCACCACGTGTTCCGGCCGGACGACACCCGGCAGGTGCTGGAGGTCGGCTCGATGCAGCCGCTGCACTCGACCGCGCTGGGCAAGGTGCTGCTGGCGTACGACCCGGTGGCGCGCGGCGAGCTGGGCGACGGGCCGTACGAGTCGTACACCGCGCGGACGCTGACCGCGACGGCCGACGTGGACGCCGAGGCGGCGTTGACCCGGGAGCGGGGCTGGGCGGACTCGATCGAGGAGACCTGGGAGGGCGTGGCCTCGATCGGCGCGCTGATCCAGGACCGGCGGCGCAACCCGGTGGGCGCGGTCTGCATCAGCGGCGCGGTGGAGCGGGTCTGCGAGGACGGCTTCGTCCGGCCCCCGCTGGTCGCGTCGGTGCGCAGCGCCGCGCGCGCGATCTCCCGGGACCTGGGCGCCGGGCGGTTCTGACCGGGCCGCGGGCCGGCCCCCTCCCGCCCCCGGACGACCGGGGGAACGTTCACGCAGAGGCGGGGGGGGCCGGCGAGACCCACACCCCGCCCAAGCGCATTTAAAAAAACAAAAAAATAAAAACAAAGGGCACGCACGGGCAC
>NZ_JBHJRC010000505.1:0-2663 GCF_042261735.1 Kitasatospora sp. NPDC056327
GCTGCGCGTAGCCGTCCTGCTGCGGGTAGCCGTCCTGCTGGGCGTAGCCGTCCGCGTACTCCTGGCCGGGTCGCTCAGGCGCGGACGACGGCGAGCACGCCGTCGCGCAGCTCGGCCATCCTCGCCGGGTCCCTGGCCTCGACGTTCAGGCGCAGCAGCGGCTCGGTGTTGGAGGCGCGCAGGTTGAACCACCAGTCCGGGCCGGCCACGGTGAGGCCGTCGAGCTCGTCGACGGCGGTGCCCTCGACGGCGTAGGCGGCGCGCACGGCGGCGGTGCGGCCGGCCTGGTCGGCGACGGTGCTGTTGATCTCGCCGGAGGCGGCGTACCGGTCGTACTCGGCGGTGAGCGCGGACAGCGTGTCCGGCTGTCCGCCGAGGGCGGCCAGCACGTGCAGGGCGGCGAGCATGCCGGTGTCGGCGCGCCAGAAGTCGCGGAAGTAGTAGTGCGCGGAGTGCTCACCGCCGAAGACGGCGTCGGTGACGGCCATCTCCTGCTTGATGAAGGAGTGGCCGACCCGGGTCCGCACGGGCTTGCCGCCGAGCTCGCGGACCACCTCGGGGACGGTCCAGGAGGTGATCAGGTTGTGGATGATGGTCGGCTCGGCCTCGCCGGCGGCCCTGGCACGGGCGATCTCGCGGGCGGCGACCAGCGCGGTGATGGCCGACGGGGAGACCGGCTCGCCGCGCTCGTCGACGACGAAGCAGCGGTCGGCGTCGCCGTCGAAGGCCAGGCCGAGGTCGGCTCCGGTCTCGCGGACCCGGGCCTGCAGGTCGACCAGGTTCTTCGGGTCGAGCGGGTTGGCCTCGTGGTTGGGGAAGGTGCCGTCCAGCTCGAAGTACATCGGGACGAGCTCGATCGGCAGGCCGTCGAAGACGGTCGGCACGGTGTGGCCGCCCATGCCGTTGCCGGCGTCGACGACGACCTTGAGCGGGCGGATCGCGGCGAGGTCGACCAGGCCGAGCAGGTGGTCGGCGTAGCCGCGCAGGGTGTCCTGCCCGCTCAGGGTGCCGGGCGCCACGTCGCGCGCCGGGACGGCGACGGTGTCGTCCCCGGCGGTCCAGGACTCGACCAGCTCGCGGATCTCGGCCAGGCCGGTGTCCTGGCCGACCGGGGCGGCCCCGGCCCGGCAGAGCTTGATGCCGTTGTACTCGGCCGGGTTGTGGCTGGCGGTGAACATCGCGCCGGGCAGGTCGAGCGAGCCGCTGGCGTAGTACAGCTGGTCGGTCGAGCAGAGGCCGATCTGCACGACGTCCGCGCCGTAGCCGGCCGCGCCCTCGGCGAAGGCCAGGGTCAGCGACGGGGAGGAGGGGCGCATGTCGTGGCCGACCACGATCGCGGTCGCGCCGGTGACCTGCACGAACGCGGCGCCGAAGGCGCGGGCGAGGCTCTCGTCCCACTGGTCCGGGACGACGCCCCGTACGTCGTACGCCTTCACGAGCTGCTTGAGGTCGCGCACTGCGGCTCCACCCTGGTTCTGTGTCTGTTCGGCGAACGCGCCGGCGTCGGCCGGCGGGCCGGTCGCCCCGTGGTCACGATTGGTCCGGGCGCGCGGCACAGGCCGGTACCCGGTAGGGGGGAGCGTACCCGGGCCGGCGGAACGGGAGGTGCCCGGGCGTGGACGGGCCGGCGGGGGCGGGGCCGGTCAGTTGTCGGGCGAGCGGAGCACCCGCAGGTGGCCGCGGCGGCCGCCCTCGGTGGAGTCCCCCTCGGGGCCGCGGCCCTGACGCGGGGTCTGCGGCCGGGCCGCCTCGCGGACGGCGTTGGCGAGCGCCTCCAGGTCGTCGCTGCTGCGGCGCAGCGGTCCGGCCTCGGCGACCAGCCGGACCACCTCCCAGCCGCGGGGGGCGGTGAGGCGTTCGGCGTGCTCGGCGCAGAGGTCGTAGCAGTGCGGCTCGGCGTAGGTGGCGAGCGGGCCCAGGACGGCGGTGGAGTCCGCGTAGACGTACGTCAGCGTCGCGACGGCCGGACGGCCGCACGCGGTCCGCGAACAACGACGTACAGAGCTCACGAGGGTGGACGGTACCGCACTCCTTGCCGGGGAGCGAAGACCGCCTGTCCGGAAGGTGTGCCGTGTCGTCGTCCGCGCGCCGTCCGGGCGCTCCGCTCGCCCCGGGCGAACAGGTGCCGGAGTGGTCCACTTCCGGGCGTCCAAGGACTACTCTCGGCAGTGATATGGACAGCTCCGCACCGCAATCATCGACGGGTCCGGCACGCCGCCCGCGGCACCGCGACCGCCACGGCCGGGGTCTGCGCGGCCCGCTGGCGCCGCCCCAGGTACCGATCTCGCTCACCCGCTCCGAGTTGTTCGACGACTACGTGCGCGAGTCGGTGGAACGGCTGGAGCGGCGCTGGCCGCAGCTGATCGAGGTGGAGTTCGCCGTCCAGGAGGTGCCGCTGCACGAACCGGACGGCGCCGATCCGGACGGCGGGGTGCCACTGGGCCGGGTCTCGCCGGGCCGGAAGGGGCGCAAGAGCCAGATCGTGGTGTACCGGCGGCCGGTGGAGATCCGGGCGAAGTCGCGGGAGGACCGCGCGGCGCTGGTGCACGAGATCCTGATCGAGCAGGTGGCGGAGCTGCTGGGCCTGTCCCCCGACGCCATCGACCCGCGCTACGACGAGGACTGAGCGGTCACGCCGGAGGGGCCGCACCCGGTCGCGGGTG
>NZ_JBHJRC010000506.1:0-2654 GCF_042261735.1 Kitasatospora sp. NPDC056327
GCCGGGCCCGCGGCGCCCGCCGCGTAGGCCGCCTGGGCGGCCGCGCCGGCGGCGGTGCGCGCGGTGTTGGCGGCGGAGCGCGCCGCGAGGATCGCGGTCTGCGCGGCTCCGGACGCCCGGGTCGAGGCCTCGGCGGCCCGCTCGGCGGCGGCGCCGGCCTTCGCGGTGTCCTGGCCGGCCTGCTGGGTCTCGGAGGCGGCGCGCTCGGCGTCGGCCTTCGCCTGTTCGGCGGCCTTGACGGCCTGCGCGGACGCGGTCTTGGCGGACTCGTTCTCGCGGACCGCCTGTGCGGAGGCCTCCTTCGCCTGCTGGACCAGCTGGGCGATGCCGGTCCGCTCGGCGTCCCGGGCGCGGGCGACGTGCTGACCGACCCTCAGGAACTCCCGGACGTCCTCGATGGTGCCGTTGAGCGCGAGCCGGGCGGCCGCCTGGGTGTTGGGCCCGCCGGTGCTGAAGATCTGGGTGAGCTTGACCCGGTCGTCGGCGTCGCGCGCGGTGAACTGGCCCTCGGCGAGGAACTTCCGCAGGTCCTCGGTGGTGCCGTTGAGTGCCTTGCGGCCGGCGTCCTGGACGCCGTTGCCCGCGCCGTTGAGCATCTGGGCGACCTGAAGCTGCTGGTCGGAGACCAGGGCCGTCTGCCACTCGCCGTCCAGGAACCTCGCGAGTTCCTCCGCGGTGCCGTTCAGCGCCCTGCGGGCCGCCTCCTGCACGCCGGGGCCGGCGGCGGAGTGGATCTGTGCCGCCTGCACCTGGTTGTCCTGGACCTCGGCGGGCCTGCGCTCCGTGGCCAGGAAGGCGGCGACCTGGGCGTCGCCGGAGACCAGCGCGGCCTCCGCGGCGGCCCGGACGGCGGGTCCGCCCGCCTCCCAGTAGCGCATGACCAGAGCGCGGTCGCTGACCGTGATCGCGACCGGTGCGGCCGGTCCGTCCGCGACCGCCGGTCCCGCCGTCCCGACCAGACCGGCCAGCAGCGCGAGCGGCAGCAGCCGTGCGCTCGCGGAGCCGAGGTGCCGTCCGACGGAGTCGCGCCACCACCTCCCCCCGCGGGCCCGGCCGAATGGTATTGCCCCCATCGGATCCCTCCACCAGTCGTCCACAGTCAATATCGGCGCCCGGCAGCCTATCCGGCGGATGATTGGTCGACGCACGAAATCGTGCCATTCGGTCCGGCTGATTTTCGCCGTTCCGAAGAGCCCATTCCGGACATAGTCCGACCAGTCACCACCTGGTCAGTTCGGTGCGGCGTGCCGGTGGTTGACGCTCAGTCACGGTTCGTGCCAAATCAGTGAAACCCATTCCCGGGGGGGCCTGGCCCTCTCTAGGGTGCGGTATTGCTCCGACCGGATTTCCGGGATCTGACACTGTTCGGGATCGAAAGTTCAACCGTGAAGGAACGGAAGATGAAGAATCGTCTGCCCCTGGGACTGGCGGCGGGTGCGCTCACCGCGGCCGCCGTGCTCGGTGGATCCTCGTTCGCCTCGGCCGACTCGCCCGCCGTGCCCGCGACGGCCACCGACACGGACACCCCGCCGCCCGCCGTCGAGGACTTCGAGTACCCGGGAGCCTCGCCCCACCCGGCCCTCAAGCTGCTGCGCGGCGACGGTCACATCGTGCTGACCAGCTGCTCGGGCCCCAGCCAGATCCAGGTCTTCAGCCGGGCGATCCCCAACCCCAACGGCGGTCCCACGGTCTGCTTCCGGGTCACCGGCACCACGGGCTTCCTGACGCTCGAACTCCCGCAGACCTTCATCATCCAGACCGACGACCGCGCGGTGCGGGCGAGTCTGACCGCCGAGGGCGTCACCCAGACCGTGGAGGTGCCCGCGGACGAGTACCGCAACGTCGGGGAGGGCCTGGGCCAGAAGACGACCACCCTGCTCGAACTGCGCGTCACCGGCTGACCGGTCCGGACCGCCCCTGGTGGCCCCGACGCCGGTCACCGGTGCGACCCGGCGGTGTCCGACCGCCGGAGCGACCTCCCGAGGAAGGAGTGACCGCATGACCCAGCGCGACAGGATGCCCGGCCGACGGCCGGGCGGTCGGAGGCTGCTGCTCGCGGCCGGTGCGCTGGCGGCGGCCGGCGCACTGCTCGCCGGCGCCGCCCTGGCCTCGGCCGACACCCCGCCCCCGCCCCCGCCGGCCGGCGACCCGGCCGACATCCCGCCGCCCGCGGTCGAGGACTTCGAGTACCCCGGCGCGAGCGCGATCTCCGGGATCACGCTGAAGCGCGGCGACGGCCACATCGTCCTCGCCGACTGCGCGGGCCCGACCCAGATCCAGGTCTGGAGCCGGGCGGCCGTCAACCCGTTCGGCCGCTTCTGCTTCCGGGCCACCGGGAACAGCGGCTACCTCACGGTCGAACTGCCCGACGTGTACGTCCTCCAGACGACCGGCGCGGCGCTCAGCGCCAAGGTCACCGTCGAGGGCGTCACCCAGCCGGTCGACCTGGCCAAGGAGGACTTCCGGGCCCTCGGCGAGGGGACGTCCCAGAAGCCCACCACGCTGGTGGAGCTCCGAACGACGCTCTGACGGCCGCTCGGCCGCTCGGCCGCTCAGCCGCTCGGCGGCTCGGTGGCCGGTGGCCGGTGGGAGGGCGCGGGGCTGAAACACGCGTGAAGCCCTCGTCCTGGTCCAGGCCGGCGCGGCGCCCGCCC
>NZ_JBHJRC010000507.1:0-2633 GCF_042261735.1 Kitasatospora sp. NPDC056327
CGCGACAGGCCCCCTCCCCGCGCCCCGGCGCCCGGCTGCCCGCCCCGCCCGCCGGCGCCGGCCGTCCGACGCCCCGTCAGTCCGGCAGCCCAACCCTGGTGGCGGCGGCGCCCGGGCGCTCTTAGCGTCGATTCGGCCGACACCCACCGACAGTCGCCATCCGCTCACTCCGCGTCACCGTGCCGACGTCCCCGCGAGCGCGCCGGGTCCCACCGCGCGGGCGCGCCAGAAAGACAGGTCACCACTCATGCCCACGCGACGGGTCCATCACCTCGCCGCGGCCACCGCCGCCGCCACGACCGCCCTGACCACCGTCCTCACCGCCGTCGGTGCCGCGCCCGCGCACGCCGCCGGGGAGCTGCACCTCGTCCTGCCCGGAGAATCGATTCAGCAGGTGCTCGACGCCGCGCTGCCCGGGGACATCGTCCAGCTGCTCCCCGGCGAGTACCGGGGCAGCCTCCGGATCACCACCCCCGGCGTCACCCTGCGCGGCGCCGGTCCGGCCAGCGTGATCGCCCCGGCCGAGGCCCCCGCCGCCGCGTCCGCGTCCGCGTCCGGTGCGTCCGCGTCCGGTGCGCCGGCCGCCCCCGCCGTGGGTGCCGACGCCGCCGGCCTCGCCGAGGCCTGCAGCACCGCCGGTCACGGGCTCTGCCTGGCCGGCACCGACGACCGCCCGCTCGCCGGGGTCACCGTCGAGGCGCTCGCCGTCACCGGCTTCCGCAAGAACGGCATCAACGCCACCGGCACCACCGGCCTGACCGTCCGCGCCACCTACGTCCACGACAACGGCCAGCAGGGCATCAGCCAGGAGAAGTCCACCCGGGGCGTGATCGTCGCCAACGAGTCCACCCGCAACGGCCAGTCCGGCGTCTTCCTCGCCAACACCGTGGACAGCGAGGGCGGTGCCGTCACCGCCGACGGCACCCTGGTCAGCGGCAACCGGCTCACCGACAACCGGATCGGCGTCACCGTCCGCCGCCTGCGGGACCTGAGCATCGAGCAGAACCTGATCCGCGGCAACTGCGGCGGGGTCTTCGTCGTCGGCGACGAGGGCGTCCCCCGCGCCGGCGCGCTCGCCGTCACTCGCAACCAGGTGCTCTCCAACAACCGCTACTGCCCGCCCAACCCCCGGCTGGACCACATCCAGGGCGCCGGCATCGTGCTCACCGGCGCCGAGGAGACCTCGGTGACCGGGAACGAGGTCCGCGACAACGTCGGCGCCTCGCCGTTCTCCGGCGGCATCGTGCTCGTGCGCAGCGTCGTCGGGGTCGCCAACGCCCGCAACACCGTCGCCGACAACGTGCTGCTCGGCAACGGGCCGGCCGACCTCGCCGACCGCGACACCGGCACCGACAACGCCTTCGCCCGCAACCACTGCGCGGTCTCCGAACCGGCCGGCCACTGCTGACACCCGCCCGCGCCCGGAACCCCGGCGTCCGGCCCCCGGCCCCCGGCACCCGGCACCCGGCACCCGGACCCCAGTACCCGCAGACCCCTCGCAGCCCCCGCAGAAAGCAGAGAGACGGCCCATGACCACCGCCCCCGCCACCACCCCGCAGGCCGCCATGCGCCTGCGGGAGCTCGTCTTCGGCGCCGCCTGCGCCGCCGCCGTCCGCGCGGCCGCCCGGCTCGGCGTCGCCGACGCGCTCGGCGAGACCCCCGCCACCGTCACCGGGCTCGCCGCCGAGCTCGGCACCGAGCCCCGCCAGTTGCGCCGCCTGCTGCGCGCCCTCACCTGCTACGGCCTCTTCGAGGAACTCGACGGCGACCGGTTCGCGCACACCGAGATGTCCCGGCTGCTGCGCGAGGACGCCCCGAACAGCCTGCGCTACATCTCCCTGTGGTGCACCGAGCCGTGGACCTGGGAGGCCTGGCCGAAGCTGGACGAGGCGGTGCGCTCGGGCCGCAACGTCTTCCCGGAGCTGTTCGGCAAGGAGTTCTTCGACTACCTGCACACCGACGGCGGCGAGTCGGCCAAGGTCTTCGACCGGGCGATGACCACCTCCAGCCGCCAGTCCGCCGCCGACTTCGCCGCCTACCTCGACCTCACCGGGTCGGGCCCGGCGGTCGAGTCGGTGGTCGACATCGGCGGCGGCCAGGGCCATGTGCTCGCCAGCCTGCTGGAGAAGCACCCGGCCCTGCACGGCACCCTCCTCGACCTGCCCAAGGTGGTCGCGGGCGCCGACGCCCGGCTGCGCCCGGGCGGGACCTTCGCCGACCGGGCCCGGCTGGTCCCCGGCGACTGCCGGGTGGACATCCCGGTCCTGGCCGACCTCTACATCATCAAGAACATCCTGGAGTGGGACGACGAGAGCACCCGCCGCACGCTGGCGAACGTCGTCGCGGTGGCCCGTCCGGGCGCCCGGGTGGTGGTGGTCGAGAACCTCGTCGACGACAGCCCCTCGATGCGGTTCACCACCGCCATGGACCTGATGCTGATGCTCAACGTCGGCGGTGCCAAGCACTCCGAGGCGAGCATGGTCCGGCTGATGACCGAGGCCGGGCTCGACGTCCACGAGGTCTGCCCGGTCAACCCCTACCTGCACGCCTTCGAGGCGGTCGTCCGCGGCTGATCCGGCCGCCGGCCCGCCGCACGGCGACCGCCGGTCCCCTCGTCCGGACGAGGGGACCGG
>NZ_JBHJRC010000508.1:0-2615 GCF_042261735.1 Kitasatospora sp. NPDC056327
CGCCCGGACCGGAGCCGGGCGCGGGTCAGGCCCAGAGGTGCCCGCCGAGGGTGCCGCCCTCGGAGACGCCGGGCAGGACGTAGGCGACGGCCGAGGCGGTGTGGGTGACGAAGGGGTTCAGGGCGTCGCGGGCGGCGAGCCGCTCCTGGACCCGGGTGAACTGGCCGGTGTCGCGGACGAAGGCGCAGAAGAGCAGGCCGCGGTCCTCGGGGCCGTCGTCGTAGCTGTAGCCGCGGCGCAGCATCCGGGCGCCGCCGTCGAGGCGGGGGCCGGTCAGCCGGACGTGGGCGGTGACGGGGATGACGTAGGCGCCGTCGGGGTGCTTGGCGTAGAGGTCGGGTTCGTCGCGTTCCGCGGTGCCGGTCAGCGGGGCGCCGTCGCCGGCCCGGCGGCCCATCGCGAGGTTCCGCTGCTCCTCGGGGAGGGCGGCGAAGGCCGCGGTGTCCAGCCGGATCCGCCGGTAGACCAGGACAGTGGCGTGCTCGTGCGGCCCGGGCGGGCCCCAGACCCACTGGCGGGCGCTCTCCTCGTCGGGGTTGGCGGTGCCGTCCTTGAAGCCGAACAGGTTGCGGGGCGTGGCACCCGGGGCGGTCACGGGCAGGAAACCGCGCTGCGACCAGCGGGGCGCGGCGCCGGCGGCCCGGGCGTCGGTGACGGCGAGTTCGGTGACGACGGAGAGCGTCCAGGGGTCGGCGGCGGACAGCTGGAGCAGCAGGTCACCGCCACCGCGGGCGGGGTCCAGGCGGTCGCCGGGGAACGGCGGCAGCTCGGCCAGGCCGGCGGGCGCGGGGAGGCCGAGGCGGGCGGTGAGCGCGGGCCCCAGGCCGACCAGCGAGGTGATCCTGGCGGGACCGACGGTGCTCAGGCGGGGCTCGGCCCCGGGCCGGGCGGCGGAGGCCAGCGTGCCGGTCCAGCGGGAGAGCAGGGCGCGCAGGGTCTCCCGGTCCGCGGCGGCGGAGGCCGCCGGGAGGTCGAAGGCGAGCAGTCCGGTGGCCGGGAGCTGGGCCGCCGTCACCCCGGCCTGCCGGGCGCCGTGGAAGGGAACCGGGCCCTCCTCGGGAGGCGCGCCCGCGGTGCCACCGCCGTGCGCCGCGCCGTCGCCGCCCGCGAGCCGGCCGGCCGTCGCCCCGACGCCCGCGGCGAGCACCGCACCGGCCGCCAGCAGGGCCCTTCGCCGTCCGGGACCGGACGCGGCCGACGGGTTCGGGGGCGACGTGTTTTCCGGTTCGGTGGGCATGCGCCCTATTGGAGACGATAGAACACCTGCCATGCAAATCATGTTTCCTGATTGCCGGTCAGCTCGTATGACCGGTGCTTTCCCGGTGGTCGCGGCGCTCGTCCTGGCGGCCGCCGGGTGCTCGTCCGCGGGTCCGGCCCCGGAGGACGCCGGGCATCCCGCCGGGACCGTGGTCCGCGTCCCGGAGGACTTCGCCACCGTCCAGAAGGCCGTGGACGTCGCCCGGGAGGGCGACACGGTGCTGGTGGGCCCCGGCACCTACCGCGAGAGCGTGCGCGTCGCCCGGCGCGACGTCGTGCTGCGCGGGACCGACCGCTCGGCCGTGGTGTTCGACGGCGGGCTGAAGCTGGCCAACGGCATCACCGTCACCGGCCCCGGGTCGGTGGTGGAGAACCTCACCGTGCACGGCTACCTGGCCAACGGCGTGCTGTTCACCGGCGTGACCGACGAGAAGCTGCAGCAGCGCGGGGCGGGCGGCTCGGCCTACGACCCGCTGGACACCGCCCGCTTCCCGCCCGTGGAGGGCTTCCGGGCGACCCGGGTGACGTCGTACAACAACGGTCTCTACGGCATCTACGCCTTCGACGCCCGGGGCGGCGTGATCGAGGACTCCTACGCTTCCGGGCACGCCGACTCCGGCATCTACGTGGGGCAGTGCAAGCCCTGCGACACCCTGGTGCGCGGCAACACGGTGGAGCGCAACGCGGTCGGCATCGAGCTGACCAACGCCTCCGACAACCTGTCGATCCTGGGCAACCGGGCGGCCGGGAACCGGGTCGGCGTCACCGTCAACTCCAACGACCTGGAGGCGCTGGCCCCGCAGCGCGGCGCGGTGATCGCGGGCAACGTGGTGGTCGACAACAACGCCGCGGACTCGCCGCAGCAGGCGGACGGCGGGTTCGGCATCGGCATCGGCATCGGCGGCGGGACGGCGAACCGGGTGGAGCGCAACCTGGTCCGCGGCAACCGCGCGGCCGGGGTGATCGTCACCGACCCGTCGGGGCACCCGGCGAGCGGCAACCGGGTCGAGGGCAACCAGGTGGACGGCAACGGCACCGACCTGGTGCTCGCCTCGGCGGACCCGGGCAACTGCTTCGGCGGCAACCGGCCCGGCACGCAGAGCCCGGACGGGCTGGAGGCCGCGGCGGCCTGCGGCGGACCGGCACGCGGGCCGCTGGCGGCCGGCCGGGCGTCGGCGGTCCAGGCGCCGCCCGGGGTGCCGTTCAGCCAGGTGCCGGCGCCGCCCGCACAGCCGTCCCTGGCGGACCCGGCGGCGCCCGCCCGTGCGGCGACGGGCCTGCCGGGGGCGGTGGACCCGGCGGCGTACCCGCTGCCGGCGGACGCGGGGGCGCTGCCGCCGCGGCCGGCGGGGTGACGG
>NZ_JBHJRC010000509.1:0-2590 GCF_042261735.1 Kitasatospora sp. NPDC056327
CCCGAGGCCTCGCGGAGCGCCACCCCCGGCCGGGGGCGGCCCGGCGGCCCGGCCGGGGCCGGGGGCCCCCCCACGGTCGGCTAGGGGAGGACATGTACGAACTCGACCTCAGCACGACCTCCTGGTGGCTGATCGCGGCCCTGGCGTCGGCGGTCTGCCTCGCACTGCTGGTGCCGTCGATGCCGACGCGGGAGACCCGGATCCGCGTCTCCTTCATGCCGGTCGTCTTCGGGGGGTTCGCCTTCTTCGCGTCGATCGCGAAACCCGACTACCCGCCCCAACTGGTGCTCTCGATGTACTCGATCGCCTGCGTGATGGTGCCCGGGAGCCTGCTCGGATTCCGCAGGAGGATGGCGCGGATGGTACTGGAATACCCCGAGGGCGGCAGCCTCCGCCCGGAGCACTACGGCCTCGCCCGGGAACTCGTGATCCGTTTCACGGTCGCAGCGGTCGCCATGGGCAGCCTGATGTACCTCTTCAAGCCCTAATATCCCTTTCAGCGGACGCCCGGATATCGGTTCGAGGCAATAGTTCGTATACATATTCATGGCTTCGACATTCTTTCTTCGGCCACACGAACGATCTTCCGAAACCTTGTCCGTTCGTGATAGCAATGCTTCCGGAAACGGCCACCGAGCCATTCGCAGAGGTGCCGTGAGCCACCGAAACCGACGTTTTCAGGGGGAAATTCCCATGCGCTCCATTCCCAAGGTGCTCGTTGCCGGCGCGGTCGCCGGTGCCGTCGCTCTCACCGGCGTCGCGGTCGCCCAGGCCGCGACCGGCGCTCCGGCCGGCTCCGCGGCCGTGACCGCCGACGACACCCCGCCGCCCGCGGTCGAGGACTTCACCTACCCGGGCGCCGACAAGATCTTCACGGACCGCGGCATCAAGCTCATCAGCGGGGACGGCCACATGGTCCTCGTCACCTGCCCCACCCCCGGCAACGCTCTCGGCGCGGGGGTGCTGAAGGTCGAAGCCCGCAACATGACCGACCGGGACCCGATCGGCGGTGGCAAGTTCTGCTTCCAGATCACCGGGAACAGCGCCTCCATCAAGCTGGAACTGCCCGCCGTGTACGGCATCACGACTCCCGACTACGCGGTGACGGCCCGCATGGTCACCGGCACCGGCGCCCAGACCGAGGAGAAGGTCTACACGCTGACGCGGAGCTTCCCGAACGCGGTCGGCGAGGCCGGCGACCCGTCGCGCCGCCCGTTCACCCTGCTGGACATCTACGCCACCAAGTGACGCCGCGGGCCCCCGCGCGGTCGCCGCGGCGGGAGCCCCCACGCCCTGCCCCGTCTTCTGCTCCAGCTCTGTTCCGACACAGGAGAACCCCGTGCTTCGCACACGTTCACGCGCCGCGTGGATGACCGGCCTGCTGGCCTCCGCCGCCGTCGTCGGCGGTCTGCTCACCGGCGGGACGGCCACCGCCGTCGTCGGCGACACCGTGCCCACCAACTTCCACACGTACGTCACCAAGCTCGACATCGGTGACGGCAAGCGCAGCTGCACCGGCTCGCTGGTCGACCCGTACTGGGTGCTGACCGCGAGCAGCTGCTTCGCCGACAACCCGGCACAGCCGCTGGCGCTCGCCGCCGGCGCGCCGGCGCTGCGGACCGTCGCGACCGTCGGGCGCACCGACCTGACCAGCACCGGCGGCGGGCACGTCGCCGAGATCACCCAGCTGGTGCCCCGGGCCGACCGTGACCTGGTGATGGCGCGGCTGGCCACGCCCGCCCTGGGCATCCCGGTCGTCCCGCTCGGCGCCGCGCCGACCGCCGGGGAGACCCTGACGGTCAACGGTTACGGCCGCACCAAGGAGGAGTGGTCGCCGCTCGCGCTGCACAACGGCCAGTTCACCGTGCAGTCCGCCACCGCGACCAGCCTCGCCGTCACGGGGAAGACCGCGGGCCGCGACAGCATCTGCAAGGGCGACGGCGGCGGTCCGGCGGTGCGGATGGTCAACGGCCGGGCGGAGATCGTCGCCGTCAACAGCACCTCCTGGCAGGGCGGCTGCTTCGGCAGCACCGAGACCCGCACCGGCGCCGTGGAGAGCCGGGTCGACGACCTGGCCGGCTGGCTGCTGGACACCCGGCTGCACACCGCCTCGCTGGTCAACAACTTCAGCAACCTCTGCGCGTACGTGCCGTGGCAGACCCCCGAGTGGGGCGCGCCGGTGATCCAGGTGGAGTGCGACCGGCGGTTCGTGGACCAGGTCTGGGACTTCCAGAAGACCCCGGCCGGCACCTACCAGATCCGCAACGTCAACTCCGGCAAGTGCCTGCTGGCCCCGCACCAGACCACGGAGAACGGCAGCCCGATCGTCCAGGCCGACTGCGACCCGCAGTACGCGGACCAGGTGTGGCAGCTGGAGAAGGTCGCCGGCGGCTACCAGATCCGCAACACCTTCTCCAACCGCTGCGCGGTGGCGTGGTCGGGCGCGAGCGTGCCGGGTTCCAAGCTGACCCAGTACGACTGCCACCCGGAGTTCGCCGACCAGGTCTGGACGCTCTGACGGACCGGAAGGCCGCGGGCGACGTGCCCGTGTGAGGCGTGACAGCGAGGGGTGCACGGCCGCCGTGGCGGC
>NZ_JBHJRC010000510.1:0-2588 GCF_042261735.1 Kitasatospora sp. NPDC056327
GGCCGGTGTGGGGGTGGGGGGGGGCTCCGGGGGCCGCGGGCGGCTCGCGCCGTCGCGCGTTGAAGCCGGGCGGGGGGCCGGCGGCCCGGGGGGGCCGGCGGCTCCGGCCCCCGGCCGGCGCCGCTCCGGGCCGCCGGTCCCCGCGCCGCCCGGGCCGGGACCGGCGGCCCGGAGGACACAACTCGCCCCGAAACGTCAACATTTACATTCGCCGCGCGTCCTCGCACACTGACAGGCCGAAACCGAGAGGAGCGCTTCCTTGCCGCAGGTCGAGGACAACGTGGTACGCCAGGTCGAACTGGAGCGGACGGAGGTGGCCGCGGTCGTCGCCCTGTTCGACGACCGGCTCGCCGACACCCGGGCGCGGCTGGCCGGAACGCTCGCCGCCAAGGCCGACGGGGCCGGCGAGGTGTACGAGCGGGAGCTGGCCGCCGAGCGGCTCGCCCGGGAGATCCGGCGCCTCGAAGGGGCCGAGGGCGGCCTGGTGTTCGGCCGCGTCGACCTCTCGGACGGGACGGCGCTGCGGATCGGCCGGCTCGGTCTCCAGCGCGACGGGGACGAGCTCCCCGCCCTGGTCGACTGGCGGGCCGACGCGGCGCGCTCCTTCTACGAGGCGACGCCCGTGCACCCGATGGGCCTGCGCAGGCGCCGGCACCTGCGGCTCGCGGAGCGCACCGTCGTCGGGGTGAGCGACGAACTGCTCGACGGTTCCGAGCCGACCCCGGAGGACGTGGTCGGCGACGGGCCGCTGGCCGCCGCGCTCCAGGAACGGCGCACCGGGCGGATGGGCACGGCGGTCGCCACCCTGCAGACGGAGCAGGACGCGATCGTCCGCTCCCCGCACCGGGGCGTCACCGTGGTCCAGGGCGGCCCCGGCACCGGGAAGACGGTGGTCGCGCTGCACCGGGCCGCCTACGTGCTCTACGCCTTCCCGAAGGCCGCCGAGCGGGGGGTCCTCGTCCTGGGGCCCAACGCGCGCTTCCTCGACTACATCTCGCAGGTGCTGCCCTCGCTCGGCGAGAACGACGTGCTCCTCGCGACCTGCGCCGACCTCACCGGGCCGGCCCCGGGCACCGGGGGAACCCCCGCCGGGCCGGAGGCCGCCCGGGACACCGCCGTCGAACGGCCGGCGGCGGCCCGGCTCAAGGGCGACGCCGCGGTCGCCGACGCACTGGCCGCGCTGGTGCGCGGGCGGCAGGCCCCGGAGGGCGGCTTCACGGTGCGCGTCGGCCAGGAGGACGTGCACCTGGAGGCGGCGGAGGTCGCCCGGGCCAGGGAGGCCGCCCGGACCGGCGGACTCGCCCACCACCGGACCCGCCGGCTGTTCAAGGAACTGCTGGTCGACGCCGTGACCACCGCACTGGCCCGGGGCGCCGCCGAGACGCTGGAGCGCATCGACGCCGAGGTCGCCGAGCTGACCGGCCTCGACCTCGACCGGGTCGCGGCCTCCGACCTGCGCGCCATGGGCCTCGAAACCGGACCGGCCGACGACGGCCCGGCGTTCGACGTCGACGCGATGCGGGCGGAGCTGCTGGACGACGCGCACGTGGAGCGCACCGTCGAGGAGCTGTGGCCGCACCTCGCGCCGGACGCGGTGGTGAACGCCCTGCTGGGCGACGCCGAGGCGCTCGCCGCACACCTGCCGGAGTTCACCGACCGGGAGCGCGCGCTGCTGCTGCGCGCGCCGGACGCACCGTGGACCGACGCCGATCTGCCGCTGCTGGACGAGGCGGCGGCCCTGCTCGACGGCCCGCCCGAGCGGACCTTCGGCCACGTCGTGGTGGACGAGGCGCAGGAGTTCACCGCGCTCCAGTGGCGGATGGTGCTGCGGCGCTGCCCCGCCCGGTCGATGACCCTGGTCGGCGACTTCGCCCAGGCCGGTCCGGCGACCACCGCGCGGGGCTGGCGCGAGGCCCTGGACCCGCACCTCGGCGGCCGCTTCGACCTGCGCACCCTGACCGTGAGCTACCGGACCACCGAGGAGATCCTGGCCACCACCCGCGGCCTCCAGGCCCGGATCGCCCCCGACCAGCCGCCGATCCGGTCGATCCGCCACGGCGAGCGGCCCCGCACGCTCGGGGCGACCCGCTCCGGCCTCGTCGCCGTCCTGCTCGGGGAGCTGCGGGAGCAGGCCGCCGCCCATCCCGGCGAGCTGATCGGCGTGGTCTGCCCGGACGCCTCGGTGCCGGCGCTGACGGCGGCTGGGGTCCCGGAGCACGCCCGGCTGGTACCGGCCTCGGAGGCGCGCGGCCTGGAGTTCGACACCACCGTCGTGGTCGACCCCGACGGCATCGCCGGTGCCCGCCCCGGCGGCGACCGGGACCTCTACGTGGCGCTCACCCGGGCCACCAAGCGCCTGTGCACGATCGAGCCGCGGAACGGCTGAGCACGGCCGCGGGCACGGTGGTTCGGGGCGCAGCGGTCCGGGGCGGGGACGCGCTCGGGGCGGGGGCACGCTCGGGGCGGGGGCACGCTCGGAGGTGCTCCTGCCTCGCGGAGGCCGCCCCCGGCCCCCCCGGGTCTACCCCGGCGCCCGGGGCGGGCCCGGCTCACGCCCGGTATGCGACCAGGCCCCACAACCCCCCCAC
>NZ_JBHJRC010000511.1:0-2554 GCF_042261735.1 Kitasatospora sp. NPDC056327
CCGACGGGCCGCGACCCGGGCGGCGGGGCCGTCCTGCGGTGCGTCGTCCCGTGAAGCACCCTCCTGCGATGCACCCTCCTGGGATGCACGGTCCCGTGACGCACCGTCCCGCCGTGAACCCTCGCTCACTCCAGCTCCCTGATCATCTCGACGAGCTCCTCCCTGCCGAAACCGGCGTGCGCGGCGTCCGCGACCAACCGGCGGACCGCGTCCAGCAGTTCGGCCCGGCGGTCGGCGCCCTGGGCGACCGTGATGCCGCGACCCCGCCGGAACTCCAGCACCCCCTCGTCGCGCAGCGCCCGCAGCGCCCGCAGCACGGTGTTCGCGTTCACCCCGAGTGCCCGGGCCAACTCCCGTGCCGGCGGCAGCCGTTCCCCGGGCACGCACTCGCCCTCGGCGACGGCCCGCCGGATCGTCCCCGCGACCTGCTCGTGCAACGGCCGGGTGTCGCCGGCCTCCGGCTTCAGCAGCATGGTGCTAGTGACAGTAGCACCATCTTCCTTCGTCCTTCGTGTACGGCGCTCCGGGCGGGGCCCGGCCCGGCCACCGTCCACCGGGTCCTGGTCCGCTCGGGTTCCAGGAGGAGCCGGCGCACGGCTCGGACGCGCCGGTATGCGGTAACACGGCAGGCCAGTTCGAGGAGGGCCTCGTGGATGCCGTCGTGGATGTCGTCGTGGATGTCCCAGCGGATCCACAGGCGCCGGACGCCGTGGATCCAGGCGTCGGTCCGCTCGACGACCCACCGCACGGCTCCGGGCCCGGAGCCCTGCCGAACGCCTCGACGGGCGATGACCGGCTTGGCGCCCCGCTTCCACGGCAGTCGGCGGTACTTGACGGTGGGCGGCCGATCCTGCGAAGCCGCTGCGGCCGCACCGGCGGCAGCGGCTCGATCCGGTCCCACGGGTCGTCGGCCACCAACCGCGGCGGTCTCTTCCCCGCGGCCTGCTCAACGAGCGGATGGACCGACGGACATGGCTTCCTTCACACCCGCGATCACCACCGCGGGCACATCGCACCCGCCGGCCGCACAACTCCAGCTTGCTCCGGAGGGGACGGGAGAGAGGCACTTCGCCGGTATGGGTGGGGTGCTTCGGGCTGCGCCGGTTCGAGGGTCCGGTGGCGACCGTGCGTGAGCGGGGCGGCAACGGTCCGGGCGGCCGCAGGCCGCGGTGCCGAACGGCGCCGCGTGCGCGCCCGTGGCGAGCGCACCTTCGCCCGCATGAAGAACGACAGGCCCCTCCGCGACCGCCGACAGAGAGGCCACGGCCTGCACCACGCGGTGCAGGCCGTCGCCCACACGCACAGCCTCGCCCGAGCAGTCCGAAGCAGCAGGTCGGAGCACACGCCAACCTGCCTGCCCCGGACTTCCGCGACAAGCTTGCAGGGCCCGCCCGACGGTGACGGGCGGTCGGCCTGGTTGGATCCCGGTATGACGGATTGGTCGCAGCTCAGCCATGCCTACGGTCCCGCCGATGACATTCCGGACCTGCTGGACCGGATCGCCTCGGAGCGGGACGCCGAACTCTGGAACGACCTGTGGTCGGCGATCTGCCACCAGGGCAGCGTCTACTCGGCGAGCTTCGCCGCTCTGCCCTGGCTGGCCGCCACAGCCGAGTGCGGGGACCGGGACCAGGAGAGCCGGGCCGTGCTCCTGGCGGGTGCGATCGTGGCCGGCGCCGGTGAGCCGGACGGTGCGGGCAAGGTTCGGACGGAACGTGCGGAGGCGATCGCGAGCGTGCTGGCGGCGGTGAACCGGTTGCTGCGGAGCAGCACCGAGCCCACCGAGTACGCGTACCTGCTGGAGGCGATGCTGAGCCTCGAAGGCGGTGTGGCGTGGAGCGAGGACCTGGCCGCGGGGATCGTCAACGAGGAGTACCAGATCGACTGCCCGGGCTGCGGGGCCGATGTCTTCATCGCCTTCGGCGAGTACGGATACTTCTCCTCCAACTCCGACTACGTGCTCTCGGGACGACCGACCGAGACCCGCCCGCTTCGCCCGGCGGCACCGGCCGACCTCGACGCTCTGGGCCGCCGCCTCCACGGACTCGCCCTCGCCGACGGACACCCCGGGGTGGCCCACGCCCTGACCTACGTCTTCGGCCACGCGACCTGCCCCGCCTGCGAGGCCGGCTACGCGGTCGCCGACCGGGTCGCGGCCGGTTGGTGAGTGCGGGCCGTGGTTCCGACCGTCGCGGTCGCGCGGCGGGGGGGGCGACGGCTGATCGTGCGGGGGCCGTCGTGGGGCGGCGTGTTCGCCGTCGGCCCCGGGCGTGACCTGGCGGCGGAGCCGGCGGACGTTTCGGGAGGAGGCCGGCGCCGGGGGACGGTACGGGCGGGGTGCAGGCGGGCGCTGCCATGCACCGGCCCGGATTGAACGGCTCGCCGACGGAGTGTGGGTTGAGGGCGTTGGGCCGACAGGTGCTCGGGACCGGGCTCGGCCGGGGCGGCAGGAGCGCGCCCGGACCGCGGTCCGTCGGCCGCCGGTCGTGGCAGCGGCCCGACCGGCGGCCGCGCGGGCGGCTGCTGCCCGGCGGGACCCCCGTCCCCGCCGGGC
>NZ_JBHJRC010000512.1:0-2545 GCF_042261735.1 Kitasatospora sp. NPDC056327
TGCGGGGGCCGCGGCCGGCACCGGGGGAGGCGGCCGGTCAGCGGGCCGGCCGGGGCGCGCGCAGGTGGGCGCGCTCCGCCAGCTCCGCCGGGCCGACCGGTTCGAGCATCGGACGGCCCGGCGCACACAGCATGGTGACCACGAAGCGGGTCCTCGCGTCCGTGAGCGCGTTGCCGTCCTGGTAGTGGATCACGTCGCCGCCCGGTTCCCAGAAGGTGCCGCCGGCCCCGACGACCCGCTCGGGCTCGCCCTCGATCTCGAACCGGACGGCGCCCTCGACGACGTACCCGAAGGCCGGGCCGGAGTGCCGGTGCGGCGGGGTGCCCGGGTCGCCGGGCTCCCACTCGATCAGCACGGTCATCGCCGAGGCCCCCTCGGGGACCGTGATCGGCGAGGCGTCCTGCAGCATCCGCGCCGCGGTCGTCCAGCTCGGCGCCCCGTCGTGGTGTCCGGCACCGTGCACGTGTGCCGCGTTCCCGTCGGTCATCGTCCCGTTCCCTCCGCTGGTGTGTCACGGGTCCCGGGCGCGCCGCCCCGGTGGGGGCGGCCGTGGACGCCCGGCCGTCGACGGTTCTGACCGGACACCGCACCGATCTGTGACAGGGTGACCGCGGCCCCCGTCCACGGCACGGCCGGCACCGCCCCGCACCGCCCCGCACCGACCGCCCCGCCCCGACCCGGAGGACACGACCATGCAGCCCGGTACGGACACCGGATCCCCCGACCGGGCGACCCGGGACTTCCTCGCGGTGCGCCCCCGGCTGTTCGGGATCGCCTACCGGGTGCTCGGCAGCGCGGTGGAGGCGGAGGACGTCGTCCAGGAGACCTGGCTGCGGTGGCAGGGCACCGACCGCTCCGCCGTGCTGGAGCCGGCCGCGTTCCTGGCCACCGTGACCACCCGGCTGGCCGTCAACGTCGCCACGTCCGCCCGGGTGCGGCGGGAGGCCTACGTCGGTCCGTGGCTCCCCGAACCGGTGGACACCTCCGCCGATCCCCAGCTGGGTGCCGAGCGGGCCGAGGCGGTCGGACTGGCCGTCCTGCTGCTCCTGGAGAGGCTGAACCCGGTGGAGCGCGCGGCCTACGTGCTGCGGGAGGCCTTCGACTACCCGTACCGGCGGGTCGCGGACATCCTGGAGACCAGTGAGGCCAACGCCCGCCAGCTGGTGAGCCGGGCCCGCAGGCACCTGGCCGCCGCGCGCCGGGCGCGGGTGGACGCCGCCGAGCACCGGCGGCTGCTGGAGGTGTTCGTGGGCGCCGCGCGGACCGGCGACCTGGCGGTGCTGGAGCGGCTGCTCGCGGCGGACGTCGTCAGCTGGACCGACGGCGGGGGCGCCCGCGGCGCCTCCCGGATCCCGGTCCTCGGACGCCTCGTGGTGGCCCGGTACCTGGCGGCGTTCGCCCCGCGCTTCTGGCCGGGGACCGCGCTGCGGTGGGTCGAGGCCAACGGCCGGCCCGCCGTGCTCGTCACGCCCGCCGGGGGCACCCCGGCACTGCTGGCCCTGGACGTGTCGGGCGAGGGGATCGAGACGATCATGTGGTGGATGAGCCCGGCCAAGCTGGCCCCGTTCCTGGCCGCCCTGGACGGCTGAGCCCGCGCCGGTCCCGGGCGCCGGTTCACCCCTCGGCGGTCCCGGGCGCCGGTTCACCCCGGTCGTTGTCACGGATCGGCGGGCCGTCCTGTCTTGATGGACACGGGCCACGGGGCACCGCCCCCGGGCCGGCCCGGACACAACTCCGCGAGAGGACTCCCCCATGAAGATCGTCGTGATCGGTGGCACCGGACTCATCGGCTCGAAGCTGGTCGCCCGCCTGGGCGAGCAGGGCCACGAGGCGGTGGCGGCCGCGCCCGGCACGGGCGTCGACACACTCACGGGCGAGGGCCTCGCCGAGGTCCTGAAGGACGCCTCGGCCGTGGTCGACGTGTCGAACTCCCCCTCGTTCGAGGACCGCGCCGTGCTGGAGTTCTTCCGCACCTCGACCGCCAACCTGCTGCGGGCCGGGGCCGACGCCGGGATCGCCCACCACGTCGCGCTGTCCGTGGTCGGCACCGCACGGCTCCAGGAGAGCGGCTACTTCCGGGCCAAGCAGGCCCAGGAGGAACTGATCCAGGACTCCGGGATCCCGTACTCCATCGTCCACGCCACGCAGTTCTTCGAGTTCGCGAAGGGCATCGCGGCCTCGGCGACCGACGGCGGCACCGTGCGGCTGTCCCCGGCGAAGATCCAGCCGGTCCGCTCCGACGACGTGGCCGCCACCGTCGCCCGCACGGCCGTCGGCGCCCCGGTCGGCGGTGTGCTGGAGGTGGCCGGCCCCGACGTCTTCGGGCTGGACGAGCTGGTCCGCACCTACCTGGCCGCCTCCCACGACCCGCGCACCGTCGTCGCGGACCCGGGCGCCCGCTACTTCGGCGCCGAGCTGGAGGAGACCACGCTGCTCCCCGGCCCCGGCGCGGAGCTCGCCGCGGCCCGTTTCACCGACTGGCTGGCGCAGCAGGGCTGACCCGGCCCGCGCCGGCCGGCGGCGGTCGCGACGGAGGTCGGGAGGG
>NZ_JBHJRC010000513.1:0-2536 GCF_042261735.1 Kitasatospora sp. NPDC056327
CCCCTCGCCGGGGCGGCGGGCCGTCGTGTCGTGCGTCCGGTGCCGGGCTCACTCGGGGCGCGGCAGGTCGATCCTCTCCCGCTTGTGGGCGCCGATCACCTCGACGCCCTTGGTCCCCCGGACGCCGTCCAGCGGCAGTGCCTCCGTGTACGGGGCGGTGACGGGCAACTGGATGCCCGAGGGCAGCGAGCCGGTCACCTCGATGCCCCAGTACTCCGGCTGTCGCACGTAGACCAGCGGGACCAGGCGCACCGCCGTGTTCTCGTAGGGCTTCTCGCCGCTGACGACGAGGACGAAGGTGCCCGGGACGATCCCGGGCACCGCCTTGGCCTCGTCGAAGTCGATCAGGCGCACTGATTCCGGCCCCGGTCGCTGACCGAAGTCCTCCGTCATGGTGACCCCTTCCGTCGCCGAGTGTCATGAATTGATCACTCGTTGCGCAGGGTAGTCGAGGGTCGTCCACGAACCAGGCCTCCAACACGCCGTCGCCCCCGCCGGGCGGCGCGCTCAGAGCTCCTTGACCAGCCGGCGGTGGCCCGGCCCCCAGCGGTACCCGAGGGCGGCGTTCACCGCGACCATCGGGGCGTTGCCGACCTCCACCTCGGTGTGCGCGGTCCGCACGCCCAGGTCGGCCAGCCGCCGGGCGGCGTGCAGCTTGAGCGCGAGGGCCAGTCCCCGGCCCCGCCAGGGCCGCAGCACCCCGGTGTGGTCGAAGCGGCAGACCCGCGGGTCGGGCGTCGCGCGGGCGACCGTCGCGCCGACGATCCGGCCCCCGCACTCGGCGGTGAACGCCCAGTCCGGCCGGCCGCCCGGCCCGGCCAGGGTCTCGGCGTGCCAGGTGTCGAACTCCGGCAGGGCGTCGGCGAATCCGGGGTTGTCGCGAAGGGTCTCCCGGTAGAGCCGGTGGAGCTGCCGTGCGGGCTCCGGCGCGGTGCTGCCGGCGAGGGTGCCCAGCTCGACGCCGGGCGGCACCCGCGGGGCGGGCAGGTGCGGCCCCAGCGCGCCCACGGCCGACCGGACGTGGGCGTCCACCCGGTACCCCCGGCCCAGCAGCAGTCCGGTCAGGTCCGCCGGGGAGGGGCCGCCGGAGCGGTCCGACCCGCCGTGCCCGTCCGGGAGTTCGCCGAGCAGCCGGGAGGCGCCGGCGCCGCGCGCCCAGCGCTCCAGCCCGTCGTAGAGCGGCAGCAGCCAGGCCGGTGCCCGCCCGGGGGCGCTGACCACGAGCGAGGCGAGGTCGCCGGGCGGCGTCCAGGGGGCCCGCCAGGCGGTGGCGTAGGCGAGCAGGTCCTCCGACGGGCCCGGCTGGACGAGGCGGATCCGCCCGTGTCCGGTGAGCCGCCCCCGGTGGTCGGTGGAGAGCGCGTCCCCGGCGGGCAGCGCCTCGTCCCGGCGCCGCAGTTCGGCGGCCGTGACGGGCGCGGGCCCCGCGGCGGTGAGCAGCTCCGCCAGGGCGGGGCGGTCGGTGGCGGGCCGGAAGGGGCGGATCACCCGGGGCCGCCCGGTGCGAATGATCGGGTCACATGTGAAACCTTACTGGCCGTCGGTTCGTGCCGCCCGGGTTTTCCGCAACCGCCCGCCGCCCGACAGGCCTTGGCGGCTCGGGCTCGGGCTCGGGCTCGGCATCGACCTCGGGCGCGGGCCTGCGCCGCTGCGGCGGGGCGGCGGTCCTGCGGGACCGTCACCCGAGGGGGTGGAGAAAGCGGGATTCCCGCGCGGGCGGCCGTGGTGGGCAGTACGGTGCCCGCATGACCGTGCTCGTCCGCCGTCGTCACATCGACTTCGGCCGCATCCACTCCACCGGCTGTCCGGTCATCGTCTGATCGTTCGACCGCCCGGTCCGTCGAGCCGCGCCCCCGCACGGGGCCCCGCCGCCACGGCCGTCGCCCACCTCGCCGGGGAGCACCGCCGGCACGCGTGTCCGGCTGTCCCGGCAGCCGTGCGCCCGTCTGCCCGCGCACGCCCCCGGCCGACCACGATCCGACCGTTCCGAAGGGACGTCCCCTCGCCATGACCGACACCGCCACCGACCACTACCTGCGCAACAACGCCGACTACGCCGCGGCGTTCGACGGCCCGCTCCCGCTCCCGCCGGCCCGCCGCACCGCCGTCCTGGCCTGCATGGACGCGCGGCTCAACGTCTACGGCGCGCTCGGCCTCGCCGAGGGCGACTCGCACGTGATCCGCAACGCCGGCGGGGTCGCCACCGACGACGCCATCCGCTCGCTGGCGATCAGCCAGCGGCTGCTCGGGACTGAGGAGATCATCCTGATCCACCACACCGACTGCGGCATGCTCACCTTCGGCGACGACACCTTCCGGGAGTCGATCCGCGAGGAGACCGGCGTCAAGCCGCCGTGGGCCGCGGAGGCCTTCGCCGACCTGGAGACGGACGTCCGGCAGTCGGCCGCCCGGATCCGGACCAGCCTCTTCGTCCCGCACACGGACTCGGTGCGCGGCTTCGTCCTCGACGTGGCGACCGGACTGCTGAAGGAGGTCGAGCTCTGACGGACCGGGGGCGCCGGTGCGGCCCTCGCAC
>NZ_JBHJRC010000514.1:0-2433 GCF_042261735.1 Kitasatospora sp. NPDC056327
GCTTGCGGCCGCCCGGCGGGGGCGTGGTGGGTCCGGCCCGTGCGCACGCGGGCCGGGGTGCTGCTACAGGTCGTAGTAGAGCTCGAACTCGTGGGGGTGGGGGCGGAGGGCGATGGGGGCGATCTCCTGGGTGCGCTTGTAGTCGATCCAGGTCTCGATGAGGTCGGGGGTGAAGACGTTGCCCGCGAGGAGGTACTCGTGGTCGGCCTCCAGCGCCTCCAGGACGGCCGGGAGGGAGGACGGGACCTGGGGGACGTTGGCGTGGTCCTCCGGGGCCAGCTCGTAGAGGTCCTTGTCGACCGGCTCCAGGGGCTCGATCTTGTTCTTGATGCCGTCCAGGCCGGCCATCAGCATGGCGGCGAAGGCCAGGTACGGGTTGGAGGAGGGGTCCGGGGCGCGGAACTCGATGCGCTTGGCCTTGGCGTTGGAGCCGGTGATCGGGATCCGGATCGCGGCGGAGCGGTTGCGCTGCGAGTAGACCAGGTTGACCGGGGCCTCGAAGCCGGGGACCAGGCGGTGGAAGGAGTTCACCGACGGGTTGGTGAAGGCCAGCAGCGACGGCGCGTGCTTCAGCAGGCCGCCGATGTAGTAGCGGGCGGTGTCGGAGAGGCCGGCGTAGCCCTGCTCGTCGTAGAAGAGCGGCGAGCCCTCGGTCCACAGCGACTGGTGGACGTGCATGCCCGAGCCGTTGTCGCCGAAGATCGGCTTCGGCATGAAGGTGGCCGTCTTGCCGTTCCGCCAGGCGACGTTCTTGATGATGTACTTGAACAGCATCAGGTCGTCCGCGGCGTGCAGCAGGGTGTTGAACTTGTAGTTGATCTCCGCCTGGCCGGCCGTGCCGACCTCGTGGTGCTGGCGCTCGACCTCCAGGCCGGCCCGGGCCAGCTCCAGGGACATCTCGGCGCGCAGGTCGGCGAAGTGGTCGACCGGCGGGACGGGGAAGTAGCCGCCCTTGTACTTGACCTTGTAGCCGCGGACGTCGCCCTCGGTGGACCCGCTGTTCCAGGCGCCGGCCTCGGAGTCGATGTGGTAGTACGACGCGTTGGCGCTGGTGTCGAAGCGGACCGAGTCGAAGACGTAGAACTCGGCCTCGGGGCCGAAGAACGCGGTGTCCGCGATGCCGGAGGAGGCGAGGTAGGCCTCGGCCTTCCTGGCGACGTTGCGCGGGTCGCGGCTGTAGGCCTCGCCGGTCACCGGGTCCTGGATGAAGAAGTTGATGTTGAGGTGCTTCTCCTGGCGGAACGGGTCGAGCCGGGCCGTGGCGAGGTCGGGGACCAGTGCCATGTCCGACTCGTGGATGGCCTGGAAGCCGCGGATCGACGAGCCGTCGAACATCAGGATCTCGGACGGGTCGAACGTCGCCGCGGGTACGGAGAAGTGCTGCAAGACGCCCGGCAGGTCGCAGAAGCGGACGTCGACGAACTTCACGTCGTTGTCCTGGATGAACTGCTTCACTTCGGCGGCGTTGTTGAACATCCATCCTCCTCGGTGTTGCGAATGGGGCTCACCCTAGGAATGGGCCGTTTCCGGCCGGTGACCCAGTCGTTTCCTGAATGTTAACCGCCGTCGCCGTGCGGGCGGCAAAGCCGTACGGGACCGGACAAACCGACTGGCCCCGGCGAGTGGGACGGATCAAGTGGTCTGGACCACTGGGGAGAGTGGGGGAAACCCGGCGACAGCCGATTCACTCTCCGGTGGCGGGGCCCACGGGGAGGCGGTGGCCGCCTCCGGTGTTCGCCCGGTTAGTGTGGATCGGTGGACACCAGAGAAGCGTTGGGATCGTGGATCGACGGCCCGAAGGCGGCCGCCGAGAAGATGGGCGCCGACTTCGGCTACCGCGGTGAGCGCCTCGGGCTGCCCGAGGAGGGCTCCGGCTCGATCGCCGGCCCCGGCCGCCGGATGGGCGCGCTGTTCGTCGACGGCTGGCTGATCTCCCTGGTCGCCTTCGGGCTGATCGGCAAGGGCACCGCGGGTTCCGCGAACATGTGGACCACCCCGCTGTTCTTCACCGTCACCGTGCTGCTGCTCGCCACGACCGGCACGACCGTCGGCAAGCGGCTCTTCGGGCTCCGCGTGGTCCGCATGGACGGCGGCCGGGCGACCATCCCGCAGGTGCTGCTGCGCACCGTGCTGCTCTGCCTGCTGGTGCCGCCGCTGGTCTGGGACCGGGACGGCCGCGGGCTGCACGACAAGGCGGTCGGCACCGTCGAGGTCCGGATCTGACCCTCCGGTCCCGGCCCCCGGGCCGGTCGGCACCCACGGTCGGTCCTGCGCGTCCCGCGGGTCCTGCACGTCCCGCGGGTCCTGCACGTCCCGCGAGGCCCGCGCGCCGGAGCCGGTCGGCAGACCCCGGGGCCGGTCACAGGTCCGGGAGCCGGCCGGCGGGCCGGGAGAACGGCCCCGCACATCGGAACGGCCCCGCCGCGGAGCTTC
>NZ_JBHJRC010000515.1:0-2416 GCF_042261735.1 Kitasatospora sp. NPDC056327
TCCCGTCCCCGCGCGGGGACGGGACGACGCGGCCGCGGGGGCGGTTGAACGGGTCAGGCGGTGGTGGTGGCGGGGAGACCGATCGGGTTGATCGGGGGCAGTGCGGTGCGACAGAGGGCCGAGATCGGCTTGAGCGCGGCGGCGAGGCGGTCGAGCTCGTTGCGCGGGTGGTTCTCCCAGACCCGGGCGGCGGCCAGGTCGGTGGCGGCCTCCAGGGACTGGTGACGGATCCGGCCGCACTCGGTGATGGTGCCGCGCTCGGTGAGCCAGCCCCGCTCGACCAGCCGCGCGGTCGCGGCCTCCCACTCCTCGTCGGTCCAGCCGCGGAACGGCTGCAGCGCCTCGCGCCGCACGTCCAGGGCGCAGCGCACCACCAGCGCCTCGCAGCCGTCCAGCCCGGCGGCGACCAGGGCGGCGTTGTGGCCGTCGCCCCGGTGCTCGCGCATCACGGTGGCGGCCTGCCAGAGCCGCCCGTGCAGGCCGGCCGGACGGGGGAGGGCGGCGTTGGCGGCGGCCAGCACGCGGCCGGCGCAGTCCAGCCGGGTGACGGCCTCCTCCAGCAGCTCCGTGGCCTGCTCGATGCGCGCCGGGGCGACGTGCTCCAGCAGCCGCTCCAGGGCCGCCGACGCGCCGGCCGTCCGGGCGGCCAGCGCGGTCTCCGGGGAGGCCAGCTTCCAGATCGCCGGGAGGGCCCGCTCGATCGGGGCGGGCGCGAAGTTGAAGAACGCGGCGATCACCGGCGGCGCGTCCACCGCGCCGAGCGGCGCGGCGCGGCCGGCGAAGTAGGTCCGCGCGACGCCGCGCAGGCCGACCTCCTCGAAGGCGCCGAGGCCTTCGGGGGTGAAGTAGGTGACGGCGTGCACGGGCTCGAAGAGCCACCACAGGGCGCGGGCGGGGTGGACCAGATCGGCCAACGGAGGACCTTCCTCGGAGGGGCGCGGGAGCGCGGGGAGAGCGGGAGGTTCAGGGCGGGAGCCCGGCGGTCGTGCTGGTGCGGGTGTCGCCGGCGGTGCTGTCCGTCGGGACGGGCCCGTCGGGGCGGTTTCGTCGGCGGGAACCGTGCGGGTCGTGCCCGTACGGGTCCTGCCGATGTTGTGGCGCGGTTGGGCGGTGGTTCATGTGCGGATCGGTGACGCGGCCGGTGCCGCGCCGTACGGATGTTCTCGTACAGGCTGATGACCACGGCGGCGGTCACGATAACCCTGCCCGGGGTGTGATCGCGGTCACGGTGAGGTCTCGGTGGTGACACGTCGCCGACGCCGCGGGGGATGATGGGCGAGGCGCGCCCGTGCGCGCGCTCCGAAACCCTCGGCACGAAGGCATCACGGCTACAAGAGGAAACAGGCCCCATGGCGCAGATCAACCCCAGCATCCTGTCCGCGGACTTCGCCCGCCTCGCCCAGGAGGCCGAGGCCGTGCGGGGCTCGGACTGGCTGCACGTCGACGTGATGGACAACCACTTCGTGCCGAACCTGACCCTCGGCGTCCCGGTCGTCGAGTCGCTCGCCCGGGCCACCGACACCCCGCTCGACTGCCACCTGATGATCGAGGACCCGGACCGCTGGGCCCCCCAGTACGTGGAGGCGGGCGCCGGCTCGGTGACCTTCCACGTCGAGGCCGCCGCCGCGCCCGTCCGGCTGGCCCGCGAGATCCGGGCCAAGGGCGCCCGCGCCTCGATGGCGCTCAAGCCGGCCACGCCGATCGAGCCCTACGAGGACCTGCTGCCCGAGCTCGACATGCTGCTGATCATGACCGTCGAGCCGGGCTTCGGCGGCCAGGCGTTCCTGGACATCATGCTGCCCAAGATCCGCCGGACCAGGCAGCTGATCGCCAAGCACGGGCTGGAGCTGTGGCTCCAGGTCGACGGCGGCGTCTCGGCGAGCACCATCGAGCGCTGCGCCGAGGCCGGCGCGGACGTCTTCGTCGCCGGCTCGGCCGTCTACGGTGCCGAGGACCCGGCCGCGGCCGTCGCCGGGCTGCGGGCGCTGGCGGAGGGCGCGAGCGCCGACGCCTGGTGGGCCTGCGCCCACTGATCCCCCCGCCCCGGCGGACGGCTCCGGCTGGACGGCTCCGGGTGGAGGATCGCCCCGTGCTGGTGGAGGATCGTTCCGACGACCTCCCCGGCGGGGCGGCGCTCTCCCGGGCCCGCCCGGCCGCCCGACGCGCACGGCGGTGACCGCCCCATGAGCAACCTCGACGTCAAGCCCGCCCCGACCACCTGCGGGGGCGAGCCCGGCACCGGCCCGGTCCGCGACCTGCTGCCGGCCCGTCAGGTGCCCCTGGGCGAGAGCACGATGGTGCGCCGGCTGCTGCCCAGCCTCGGCCGGCGGATGGTGGGGGCGTGGTGCTTCGTGGACCACTACGGCCCGGACGACATCGCGGACGAGCCCGGCATGCAGGTCCCGCCCCACCCCCA
>NZ_JBHJRC010000516.1:0-2327 GCF_042261735.1 Kitasatospora sp. NPDC056327
GCGCCGCCCTGGAGCGGGCGGCGCGGCCGTGACGTACGTCGTGAGGACTCAGCTCTCCTGCTTCAGCGCCTCGATCGCGCGCCGGGTGACCTCGTCCACCTTGCCGAGGGCCGGGATCGTGGCGATCAGGCCCTGCTGGCGGTAGTAGTCGATGATCGGCTCGGTCTCCGTGTGGTAGACCTCCAGCCGGGTGCGCACGGCCTCCTCGGTGTCGTCCGAGCGCTGGTACAGCTCGCCGCCGCACTCGTCGCAGACGCCCTCGGTCTTCGGCGGGTTGTAGACCACGTGGAACACGTGGCCGCCGTCGTTGCGGCACAGCCGGCGGCCGGCGATCCGGCGGACGACCTCGTCCTCGGGGACCTCCAGGTCGAGCACGCCGTCGAGCTTGATGCCCTGCTCGGCGAGGAACTCGTCCAGTGCCTTCGCCTGGCCGAGGTTGCGCGGGAAGCCGTCCAGCAGGAAGCCGCCCGCGGCGTCCTCCTGGAGCATCCGGTCCTTGGCCATCCCGATCGTGACCTCGTCGGGCACCAGGCGGCCCGCGTCCATGTAGCTCTTGGCCTCGACACCCAGCGGGGTGCCCTGACCGATGTTGGCGCGGAACAGGTCGCCGGTGGAGATGTGGGGGATGGACAGGGTCTTGGCGAGGAGGTGCGCCTGAGTACCCTTCCCGGCCCCGGGGGGTCCGACGAGGACGATACGCATCAGCGGAGGAACCCTTCGTAATTGCGCTGCTGGAGCTGGCTCTCGATCTGCTTCACAGTTTCGAGTCCGACGCCGACGACGATGAGAACGCTGGTGCCGCCGAACGGGAAGTTGGTCTGCTGTCCGAAGGCGACCAGGGCGATCATCGGGATCAACGCGATCAGGCCCAGGTAGAGCGAACCCGGCCACGTGATGCGGGTGAGCACGTAGTTCAGGTACTCGGCCGTCGGGCGGCCGGCCCGGATACCCGGGATGAACCCACCATACTTCTTCATGTTGTCGGCGACTTCTTCGGGGTTGAAGGAGATGGCGACGTAGAAGAAGGCGAAGAAGACGATCAGCAGGAAGTAGGTGGCCATGTAGATCGGGTGGTCACCCCGCACGAAGTGCTGGTTGATCCAGACCGCCCAGCCGGACTGGCTGTTGGTCAGCTGCACCACCAGGGCCGGGATGTACAGCAGCGACGAGGCGAAGATGACCGGGATGACACCGGCCTGGTTCACCTTGAGCGGGATGTAGGTCGACGTACCGCCGAAGGCCCGCCGCCCGATCATCCGCTTCGCGTACTGGACCGGGATCCGGCGCTGGGCCTGCTCGACGAAGATGACGAGCATCACAACGATGACGCCGATCGCGATGACCGACAGGAACTCGACCCAGCCGCCGCCGATGGTGCCGGAGGTCTTGATCGCCCACATCGAGGTGGGGAACTGGGCGGCGATCGAGGTGAAGATCAGCAGCGACATGCCGTTGCCGATGCCCCGGTCGGTGATCAGCTCGCCGAGCCACATGATCACCGTGGTGCCGGCGGTCATGGTCAGGACCATCACGGCGATCCGGAAGACGCCGGTGTCCGGCACGATCTGGTTGGCGTAGACGCAGCCCGAGAACAGGGCGCCGCTGGACGCGGTCGCCACGATGCCGGTGCCCTGGAGCACCGCGAGCGCGATGGTCAGGTACCGGGTGTACTGGGTGATCTTCGCCTGCCCGGACTGACCCTCCTTCTTCAGCGCTTCGAGCCGCGGAATCACGACGGTCAGCAGCTGGAGGATGATGCTCGCCGTGATGTACGGCATGATGCCGAGGGCGAAGATCGTCAGCTGGAGCAGTGCGCCACCGCTGAACAGGTTCACCAGACCGAACAGGCCGTTGTTCTTGGTCTCCTTGATGCAGGCGTGAACCGCCTCGAAGTCGACCCCGGGTACGGGAACGTGTGAGCCCAGCCGGAACAGCACCATGATGCCCAGCGTGAACAGCAGCTTCTTGCGCAGGTCGGGCGTCTGGAACGCCCGCGCGAACGCACTGAGCACGGTGCCTCCTGCGCCTCCCGCACGTCGTCGGCGGGAGGGTCGGTCCTGAAGGGGGAGTTTTGCGGTACGGGCTCCCGTACAGACGGCACAGGCGAGCCTACGCGCAGCCTACAAGGGAACTCCTGGGACTCTAACAGTGCACGGCCGCTCGAAAGAAGCGCGTACGGCCTCTCCCCCACTCACGGGGTACGGGATGCCCGGTTTTGGCACACAAAAGAACGAGAGCCGGAACGCGCGGATCCGGACCTCCGGTGGCGGAAAACCGGAAATGCGGGGAACCGGAAATGGCGCGAGCCCCGCGCCTCCCGGAAGGGA
>NZ_JBHJRC010000517.1:0-2326 GCF_042261735.1 Kitasatospora sp. NPDC056327
GGCCCCGACCGCTGACAGCGGTCGGGGCCTTCCCCGTCGTCGTGGGTGCGGACGTCGTTCAGGCCAGCGCCTGCCGCGCGATCAGCGCCACCGCGAGCAGCCCGGCCAGGACGGCCAGCAGCACCGCGGGGGAGAGTGCGGCGAACGGGCCCTGCTGCTCCTGCAGCCGGGCCCGGGTGGCACGGCACGCGGGGCAGCGGCCCTCGCTGACGCGGCCGTTGCAGTGGGCGCACACCAGATGGTCGCAGGTCATGCGATCTCCTCCTCGCTGCTACTGCAAACGCACCGGACCGGGCCTTGGTTCCTTCTCTTGCCCTGTGCGGCGGAGCGGTCGGGCCCGACCGCACCCTCCACTCTGCCAGGTTCCGGCCGTTCCGGCCCCCGGGCTGTGAGATGGCTCCCAATTTTCGGGGCATATCCGGGCATTGTCCCCCAGTTTTCCCGCGCTGTCGCGGCCCGAACCTGCGAGCCGGGTGCCCGTTCGCGTATGGTCCCAAGCCGGGAGCGGCCGTTCCGCCCCCCTCGCCCGCCCGGGCCGGGCAGGCCGAGGGGCGGACCGACCCAGGACTGGTGCCGCCTAGGATGGCCTCCGTGATGCAGCCGTGATCAGATTCGACAACGTCTCCAAGACCTATCCCAAGCAGAACCGTCCCGCCCTGGACAACGTCTCGCTGGAGATCGAGAAGGGCGAGTTCGTCTTCCTGGTCGGCTCGTCCGGCTCGGGCAAGTCCACCTTCCTGCGCCTGTGCCTGCGCGAGGAGCGCCCCAGCAACGGCGAGGTCCACGTGCTGGGCAAGGACCTCGGCAAGCTGTCCAACTGGAAGGTGCCGCACATGCGCCGCCAGCTGGGCACCGTCTTCCAGGACTTCCGCCTGCTGCCCAACAAGACGGTCGCGCAGAACGTCGCGTTCGCGCTGGAGGTCATCGGCAAGCCGAAGAGCGCCATCGGCAAGGTGGTCCCCGAGGTGCTCGACCTGGTCGGCCTCGGCGGCAAGGAGGACCGCATGCCGGGCGAGCTCTCCGGTGGTGAGCAGCAGCGCGTGGCGATCGCGCGGGCCTTCGTCAACCGGCCGATGCTGCTGATCGCGGACGAGCCCACCGGCAACCTCGACCCGCAGAACTCGGTCGGCATCATGAAGCTGCTCGACCGGATCAACCGCACCGGCACCACCGTGCTGATGGCCACCCACGACCAGGCCATCGTCGACCAGATGCGCAAGCGCGTCATCGAGCTCGACAAGGGGCTGCTGGTCCGCGACCAGGCCCGCGGCGTCTACGGGTACCAGCACTGACCGCTCGGCGCTGAACCCGTGGGCCGCCCGCCCGCCTCGTCCGACCAGCAGTACCGACCCTGGAGTTGTTGAACGCATGCGCGCCCAGTTCGTCCTGTCGGAGATCGGTGTGGGTCTCCGCCGCAACCTGACGATGACCATCGCGGTCGTCGTCAGCGTCGCGCTCTCCCTCGCCCTCGCCGGTGCCTCCCTCCTGGTCCGCGACCAGGTCAACTCCATGAAGGGGTACTGGTACGACAAGGTCGAGGTGAGCATCTACTTCTGCACCAAGGCCGACGCCCGGAACTCGCCGCAGTGCGACAAGGGCGCGGCCACCGACCAGCAGGTCGCCGACATCAAGACCCAGCTGGACAAGATGGACTCGGTGGTGCAGTCCTCGACCTTCGAGAACTCCGCCGAGGCGTACAAGCACTGGAAGGAGATGAACCCGGACAACCCGCTCATCTCCGTCCTCGGCCCGGAGGCCATCCCGCAGTCCTGGCGGGTGAAGCTCAAGGACCCGACCAAGTACGACGTCATCCAGAGCGCCTTCGCCGGCAAGCCCGGCGTCAAGTCGGTCGAGGACCAGCGGAAGATCCTGGAGAACCTCTTCGGTCTCCTGAACGGCCTCCAGACGGCGGCCTTCGTGATCATGGTGCTGATGCTCTTCGTCGCCCTGCTGCTGATCGTCAACACCGTGCGGGTGTCGGCGTACAGCAGGCGGCGCGAGACCGGCATCATGCGCCTGGTCGGTGCTTCGAACTTCTACGTGCAGATGCCGTTCATCGCGGAGGCCGCGTTCTCCGCGCTGCTCGGCGCGGTGATGGCCTCCGGCCTGCTGCTGGGCGGTCACTTCTTCGTCCAGAACTGGCTGGCCGACCGGGTCCAGTTCATCCACTTCATCGGCCTCTCCTCGGTGTTGGCGGTGATACCGCTGCTGGTCGTGGTGGGTATGGGCATGGCCGGCATCGCCGCCTTCTTCACCCTCCGCAAGTACCTCAAGGTCTGATCCCGGGGGCCGGACCTGCCCGGCGGCCCCGGACGGCACTGCGCCG
>NZ_JBHJRC010000518.1:0-2319 GCF_042261735.1 Kitasatospora sp. NPDC056327
GTGCACGGCCGCCGTGGCGGCCGTGCACCCCTTCGCCGTACCCGGGTGGGCCGGCCGGGCCGACGGAGGCGGACGGCCTGTCAGGACTGCCCGTCCCAGACCTGGAGCACGGCGAGCGCGGCGGCGCGGTCCCCGGGGGTGACGGCGGCCGGGGCGAGCAGGTAGTCGGCGACGGGCGTGAGCAGCAGGCTGGTGCGGTCCCCGGCCGGGAGCAGGCGGGCCTCGTCCCAGGTGTGACGGATGACGGTGCGGCGCAGCAGGGTGCCGTGGCGGGTGGGCAGCCGGGGGGCGGTGGTCTCGGTGCGGCGGCGGTGTTCGGGGGCGAGTTCCGGGGCGAGGGCGGCCCGGACGGCGGCGAGGGCGCCGAGCGGGAGGCGCGGGGCGGCGAGGTCGAGGAGGGCGGCGGCCTCGGGGGCGAGGCGATAGGCGGCGAGGACGGCGGCGGTCTCGGTGGGTTCGAAGGGCTGGTGGGTGAGACAGGAGAGGTCGAGGAGGGTGAGCGGGTCGAGGCCGGGGGCGTCCGGGCGGTGCAGCTGCGACTCGGCGAGCGCGATGAGGCATTCGACGTGGTCGTCGGCGACCAGGAACGGGCGGACCGGCACGGTCGCGCCGTCGCCGGGCAGCGCGGCCGTGGTGAGGTGGACGCGGTACCAGGGGTCGAGCAGCGGGTCCTCGGCGGGCCAGCGGACGGTGACGGCGGTGTGGTGCGGGCGGTCGCCGAGCAGGGTGACGTCGATGGTCTCCACCGGGTGCTCGGTGACGAGGCGGACGACGGCCTGCCAGAGCGCGGCCTCGCCCGGGGCGACCAGGTCGAGGGAGGCCTGGGGACGCAGCAGGCCCGCCGGGTAGTAGCCGGCCAGCGGGAGGCCGTGGATGGCGCGCACGCCGGTGGAGCGGGCGAGGTCGTGGGCGAGGCGGGTGTAGTGGTCGGCGCGGGCGCGGGCGCGGCGGAGTTCGGCACGGGCGGGCTCGCCCATCCGGACGTCCTCGCGGGCGAGGGCGGAGAGCACGAGGTGGGGCAGGTGGCGGCCGGAGCGGGCGCGCTGGAGCAGTTCGGCCGGCCCGTCGGCCGGGTCGACGCCGAGCAGGTTGTACAGCAAAGCGGTGTTCACGGACGTCCGCCTCCGAAGGTATCGTCATGGCGCCCGACGCCGCCGACGGCCGAAGGCGAGGGCAATCACGGCCGGGCACAGGGGGTGACCGGTCGCGGGAGGTGAAGGAGGGGCGGACCGGACCGTCTCCGGCGGGCCCCCGGCACGGTGATTCTCGCCGGTCGGGGTCAACGCCCGGTCACCGCAGGCTCAACGGAGCCTCGACAGCGGGCCCGGCCCTGTGGTTAGTAACGTCACACATAACTGACATGTGCACGAGCGGGGCGGGCACTGTCCTGGGGCAACAGGGGGCAGGATGGGCGATCTCCGTTTTTCCGTACTGGGTCTGATGCGGGCTCACCGCGGTGCGGCGGCACTCAAGGTGGGCAGCCCGCAGCAGCAGGCGATGCTGGCCGTGCTCCTCCTGCGGCCCGGCCACTCGGCGAGCGCCACCGACCTGATCGCCGCGCTGTGGGGCGAGGAGCCGCCGGGTGCGGCGATGACCACCGTGCGGACGTACGCGTGGCGCTGGCGCAAGGTGCTGGACGCGGTGCTGCCCGGGGAGGACGAGGGGGACGGCCGCACCGGGGCGCCCGGGGAGCGGGCGCCGGGCAGCGTGCTGGTCTCGATGGGCGACGGCTACCGGCTGGTGCTGCCGAAGCTGGCGGTGGACTCCGCGCAGGCGGAGTCACTGGCCGCCGAGGCGGAGCGGACCGCCCGGAGCGAGCCGCTGCGCGCCCGGGACCTGCTCAACCAGGCGCTGGAACTGTGGCAGGGCGAACCGCTGGCCGGGATCCCCGGGCCCTTCGCGGAGCGGCACCGGCAGCGGCTGGAGGAGCTGCGGCTGACCCTGCTGGAGGAGCGGATCGGCCTGGACCTGGGGCTGGGCCGCTACTCGCGCTGCATCCCGGAACTGACCGCGCTCACCACCGAACACCCGCTGCACGAGCGGGCGTACGGGCTGCTGATGCGCGCGCTGTACCAGGCCGGGCGGCAGGCGGACGCGCTGGCGGTGTTCCGGGCCGTGCGGCAGCTGTTCCTGGCGGAGCTGGGAGTGGGGCCGGGCGCGGAGCTGGAGCAGTTGCACCGGCGGATCCTGGAGGCGGATCCGGCCCTGACGGCGCCGGCCCAGGCCGCCCCGCCCCTGGCCCCGCCGCCGACCGCGCCGACCGCGGGCGGGCCGGGCCCGGCGGCGGGTGCGGCGGGCGGCGGACCGGTGGGCGGCGCT
>NZ_JBHJRC010000519.1:0-2294 GCF_042261735.1 Kitasatospora sp. NPDC056327
CGGTGGGGCGTGCGGACCGCCGGGCCGGCGGGGTCACCGGGGCGCCGGCGCGCGCACGGTGACCGGGGAGGAGGCTCCGGGAGCGAGCAGCAGCGGCGCGCCGCTGCCGTCCGCGGGGACCGACCAGAGGTCGGTGCCCTTGCCCTCGCGGGCCGGCAGGGCGTAGCCGAGCGTGGTGTCGTCCAGCCAGGCCGCCTGGTCGTCGACGCTGTGGGTCTCGGCGACCGGGTGCTCGCGCAGGTCGGCCAGGTCGAGGACGTACAGCCGCCAGGGGGCGGCCGGGTCGTCCGAGACGCGCTTCTTGAAGGCGATCCGGGTGCCGTCCGGCGAGAGCGAGGGGCACTCGACGTTCTCCCGCAGGGTGCGGGCCGACCAGGCCTTGAGGTCGCCCTCGACGAGGTGGGTGCGGCCGGCGGTCGAGACGGTGGCGTAGAAGCGGTTCTCGTCGGCCGCGAAGTTGACGCCCCAGTAGTTGACGTCGGCGGCGTGGTAGCGGGCGCCGTCGACGGTCAGCGGGATCTCCTCGACCGACTTGACCAGGTAGCCGGTCCGCAGGTCGAGGATCGAGGTGCGGGTGGAGAAGCCGCTGGACGCGTAGGAGTCCCCGACCGCGAAGGTGGTCCAGGAGAGCACCTGTCCGGAGGGCGACACCCTGGCCCGGTTGGGGATGCCGGGCACGGTCACCGTCTGGAGCTCGGTGAACCGGCGGTCGTACACCACGGCCTGGGTACGGGCCGGGACCCCGGGCAGCGCCCGCAGGCACAGCGCCCGGTCCCCCGCCGCGTAGAACCGGGCGCAGGAGGGGCCGTCCGGGGCGCCGCCGGGGCCCCGGGCGATCCGTCCGGTGGCGGTGTCGCGGTAGTAGAGGCCGGGCTGGTCCAGGGTGAACGTCGCCTCGGCGGCGACGAGCCGGTGGCCGCCGTCGCGCTGCCGGGCGTGCAGCACGTAGCCGAACGAGCCGCCGAGCAGGACGAGGACGGCGAGGACCAGGACGGTCGAGCGCACCTTCACGAGGACTCCCTTCCGGGCAGGATCCGCCAGGCGGCGGCGAGGGCGGCGGCCAGCGCGAGCGCGGCGGCCGTGAGGGCCGGACGCGGGCCCCACCAGGTCCAGGCGACGCCGAACCCGGCCGCGCCGACCAGCCGGGCCAGGGCCTGGCCGGTCTGCAGCACCGCGAGTCCGCCCGCCCGGCCGCCGGCCGGCAGCACCGGGCCGGCCAGCGCCATCAGCACGCCGTCGGTGGCGGCGTAGAAGACGCCGAGCAGGACGAGGACGAGCACGGCGGTCGCCGGGCCGAGCGGGGCGAGCAGGGTGAGGTAGGCGGCGAGCAGCGCCCCGTGACCGAGCAGGAACGGGGTGCGGCGGCCGGCCCGGTCCGCGAACCGCCCGGCGGGGACGGCCAGCAGCAGGTAGCAGGCCGCGGCGCCGAGCGGCAGCAGCGGGAAGAGCAGCGGCGAGAGGTCCAGGCCGCGCTGGAGCAGCAGGTAGAGGAACGAGTCCCCGATCGTGGCGGCCCCCAGCAGGGCGGCGGCGGTGACCGTGCGCCGGAACACGGGGTCGCGCAGGACCCGGTGCTTCGGCGCGGCGGCCCCGGGGGCGGCGGGCCCGGACGCGGTGGCTCCGGGAGCGGCGGGCCTCGGGACGGTGCTCCGCGGGACGGTGACCGCGGAACCGCCGGCCCCGGGAGCGGCGACCGGCAGCCCGGGCGGGCCGGCCGGGACGAACAGCACCAGCACCAGGACGCCGAGCAGCCCGGTGGCGAAGCTGACCACGAACACCGCGTCGTACGCGTCCGCCGTCGCCCACAGCACCACGAAGGCGACCAGCGGGCCCAGCAGCGCCCCTGTGGTGTCCATCGCCCGGTGCACGCCGAACGCCCGGCCGAGTGCCTCGGGCGGCGCGCTGAGCGTGATCATCGCGTCCCGCGGCGCGGTCCGCACGCCCTTGCCGAGGCGGTCGGCGGCCAGCGCCGCGGCGATCCCGCCGGCCGCGCCGCCCGCCAGCAGCAGCCCGAGCCGGGAGAGCGCCGAGAGCAGGTAGCCCGCCCCGGCGACCGTCCGGTGCCGGCCGCCGCCCCGGTCGGCGAGCCGGCCGCCGAGCAGCCGGACCAGGGCCGTCGCCCCGTTGAACAGTCCGTCGAGGAAGCCGAACTGGAGCGGTGAGAGGCCGAGGCCCAGCACCAGGTAGAGCGGCAGCACGGCGGTGACCATCTCCGAGGAGATGTCGGTGACCAGGCTGACCGCGCCGAGCGCGATGACCGTGCCGGGGACGCGCCGTCCCGCCCCGTCGGGGCG
>NZ_JBHJRC010000520.1:0-2284 GCF_042261735.1 Kitasatospora sp. NPDC056327
CGGCAGCCTCGAACGGGCTGCCGGCCAGGGCCGTCGCGCGACTCAGCGGTAGTTGACGAACTGGATCGCGAAGTCCAGGTCCTTGCCCTTGAGGAGCGCCTGGATGGCCTGCAGGTCGTCGCGGCTCTTCGAGCTCACGCGGAGCTCGTCACCCTGCACCTGGGCCTTCACGCCCTTCGGGCCCTCGTCCCGGATGATCTTCGCGACCTTCTTGGCATCGTCCTGGGAGATGCCCTCCTTGATGTCCGCGAAGATCTTGTACTCCTTGCCGGACAGCTGCGGCTCCTTCGCGTCCAGCGCCTTCAGCGACAGGCCGCGCTTGATGAACTTGCTCTGCAGCACGTCCAGGATCGCCTTGACGCGCTCCTCGCCGTTGGCCTTCATCTCGATCGTCTCGCCGGAGCGCTTGATGTCGGCGCCGACGTTCTTGAAGTCGAAGCGCGTGGAGATCTCGCGGGAGGTCTGGTTGATCGCGTTGTCGACCTCCTGCCACTCGACCTTCGAGACGATGTCGAAACTGGAGTCGGCCATGGGTGTTGGTCTCCTTGATGCTCTGGCTGCACTGACACGGCCCGCCCCACCGGGCGCGCGCCGCCCCAGCCTATCCAGCCCGCCCCGGCCCCCGCCCCGGACGGCCGCGCCACACCCGTCGATCCAGCCCCACGGAACCGGGTGGCGAACCACCCCCCGGCATCGGGTAAGGTTTACCCAGTCGAACGGGGCAAGCCCCGCAAGGCGAACATCCTGGCTGGTTGCCCGAGCGGCCAAAGGGAGCAGACTGTAAATCTGTCGCGCAAGCTACGCAGGTTCGAACCCTGCACCAGCCACAGGATAGAGAAACAGCCCCTGACATGCGGAAACGCATGTCAGGGGCTGTTTTCGTCTATTCGAACACGCGCGGCGCCGCAGTGGCCGTTTCGCGAGGTTTGTCCCACCTGTTGCCGCCCGGATCCCGGCGTTGACCAGCGGTTCCGGACCAGTCGCGGACCAGGATCAGTCGGGCCGTCGCTGGAGGCGTTCGGCGATCAGCCGGTTGGCGTGGTCTTCGTCACCGTGGATGCACTTCGCGTAGACGCGGAGAAGGACGGCGATGCTGTGCCCGGCGCGCCGCGCGCACTCGGCCGGCGCCACCCCGGAGGCCAGCCACAGGGAGATCCCGGCGTGCCGGCCGTCGTACGGCCGCTTCGCGAGCGGGGTGGCCTGCTCGTCCGGGCTCAGTACCTCGGCCCGGGCGGCGGCCCAGACCACCCCGTAGCCGCTCTCCTGCACCATGCCGTCGCGGAAGGTCCGAAACAGCCAGCCGTCCGGCGCCGTGTTGACCCCGAGCCAGGCCACCGACTGCCACCAGTTCCAGACCGTGTTGGAGAAGGTACGGGTACGCGGCCCGGTCGGTTGGCCGCGCACCCGCCCCGGCGCGGTGACCGCCGACAAGGCCCACTCCTCGAAAACCAACCGCGCCTACCTGCGCAGACGCGGGATCACCGCGGTGATCACGGAGAAGGCGGACTAAGCTTGTTCCGGAAGGTCTGGTGCGGGGCATTTCTCCGGTATGGGTGGGGTGCTTCGGGCTGAGCCGGTCTGGGTGGAGACGTTCACGGGGCTGCGGATGCGGCAGTTCGAGGGCTTGGTGCGCGTGGTGCGTGAGCGGGGTGGCAATGGTCCGGGCGGCGGCAGGCCGTGGTGCCTGCCGCTGCCCGACCGGATCCTGCTGGTCGCCGTGTACTACCGGACCAACCTCACGATGCGGCAGCTCGCCCCGCTGTTCGGGATCTCGACCGCGACGGTGTGCCGCATCGTCCAGCGCCTCGGCCCACTCCTCGCCCTCGAAGCCGTTCCACGCCCGGCACCGGGCGTGGAGCGGTTGTGGATCGTGGACGGGACCCTGATCCCGGTCCGCGACCGGACGGTGGGGGCGTCGAGCCGTAACTACCGGTTCTCGGCGAACGTGCAGGTCGTCATCGACGCCGACACCCGTCTCGTGGTCGCCACCGCCCGCCCCGTGCCGGGAAACAAGGCCGACGCCCATGCCTGGCGCGCCTCCCACCTGCCCGCCGCCTGCGCGGGCACCACCGTCCTCGCCGACGGCGCCTACCTCAACACCAGACTGGTCGTCCCCCACCGCAGACACGCCGGCCGCCCCCTGCTGCGGGCCCAGGAGGAGGACAACGCCGAACACCGCCGGGTGCGCGCCCGGGTCGAGCACACCTTCGCCCGCATGAAGAACTACAAGATCCTCCGAGACTGCCGACAGAAAGGCGACGGCCTGCACCACGCGGTGCAGGCC
>NZ_JBHJRC010000521.1:0-2252 GCF_042261735.1 Kitasatospora sp. NPDC056327
ACTCCCGTGGACGCGGCCGTGGGGCTGCCGGGCTCCTGCGGACCTCCCGGTCCCGTCTCCCCGGCGGCGGGGCGGACGCGATGCGCCCGCCCTCAGCGCTGCCGGTCCAGCACCATGTACTCCTCCGGCTTCGCCAGGTCCGGGCTGTAGTGGAGGGTGCCGTCCGGCGCCACCTTGATCAGACGGTGGACCGACCGGTCGGTGATGCAGGAGTCGCCCGGGGAGGACCCGGTCTCCCGGGCCGTGTAGGTGACCCCGGCCTCGGTCGCGCCGGTGAGCGTCCACGCGCCCTCGCACCAGGTGCCCGTGTTCTTCGTGCTGGCGCGGATCGTGCTCCGCTCCTCGTTCGGGGCCGACTGGTGGACGGTGAGGACGAGGACGGTGACGTCCCCGTTGGCGGCCTTGCGCTGGCCGGTCCAGGTCCCGAGGTACTTCACCGGGACGGCACCGGGCCCCTCGTCGGCGGGGTCCGCGGCGGGCGCGGGGGCGGCCCCGGTCGCACCGGTGGCACCGCCGGCCGGCTCCGGCTGCCCCGGGGCCGGGGTGGTGGGCCGCGCCCCGGCCGGGGCGCTCGCCCCGGACTTCGAGGCACCGCTCCGCCCGTCGTCCCCCCGCAGACGGTCGACCGCCAGGTATCCGCCGCCGAGCAGCAGGACGACGGCCAGCGCGGCGGCCGGCAGGACGTACCGCCGCCGGCCCCGCGGCTGCGGGTACGGACCGTGGCCCGGCCCGGTGACCGGGGCCGGGGGCGCCGGGTACAGGGCGGGCGGCGGGATCGGCGGGTACGGTCCGACGGGTGCCACCGGACCTCCCCGTGCTCCCGGGCCTCCCGGCCCGGCGGGTCCGGCGGGTCCGGCGGGTCCGGCGGGCGGCGGCGGGCCGAAGGCCGGCAGGACCGGCGGCCCGAACACGGCGGCGCCGCCGCCCGGCACGGCCTCGGCCGCCCGCGCCGCCCGCGCCGCCTCGGCGGCCGTCCCGCTCCCGGCGGGGACCCGGGTGCTCACCGTCGGCTCCGGGCTCCGCACCGCGGCACCGTACCCCGTGGCCGGCCCCGCGCCGGTGCCCCGCTCCCCCTCCAGGTCGAGCAGGTGCACGGCGCTGCGCCCGACCGCCGCCGCCAGCGGCGCGGGCAGCCAGTCCCCGTGCCCCAGCCGGACACCGGCCGCGCCGTCCTCCCCCAGGCGGGCCCGGAGTCGCGCGGTCGTCGGCCGGGCGGCCGGGTCCTTGGCCAGGCACTCGTGGACGAGGGCGTGCAGCGGGCCGGTCAGCCCGGCGAGGTCGGGTTCCTCGTGCAGCACCCGGTAGAGCAGGACGGGCGCGCTCACCCCGGAACCGAACGGCATCGTGCCGGTCGCGGCGTAGGCGAGCACCGCACCGAGCGAGAAGACGTCGCCGGCCGGCCCGGCGGGAAGCCCGTTCACCTGCTCCGGCGACATGAAGCCCGGGGAGCCGAACACCTGGCCGGACCGGGTGAGTCCGGAGGTCTCGTCCACCGCCCGGGCGATGCCGAAGTCGATCAGCCGCGGCCCGTCCAGGGTGAGCAGCACGTTGGACGGCTTGACGTCCCGGTGCACCAGCCCGAGGCCGTGCACATGGGCGAGCGCCTCGGCGAGGCCGGCCCCGAGGGTCCGGACGGCCGGCTCCGGCAGCGGTCCGAACTCCTCGACGGCGGCGGTGAGCGCGGGTCCGGCGACGTAGCCGGTGGCCACCCAGAGGTACCCGCCGTCGGTGTCCGCGTCCAGGACCGGCGCGGTCCAGGCGCCGTCGACCCGCCGGGCGGCGGCCACCTCCTGCCGGAACCTGGCCCGGAACTCCGGGTCGCCGGCCAGGTCGCGGCGGATCACCTTGACGGCGACGGTCCGCCCGCCGGCGGTCCGGCCGAGGTAGACCCGGCCCATCCCGCCGGCACCGAGCCGCCGCAGCAGCCGGTACTCCCCCACCTGCCGCGGATCGTCCGCTTCCAGCGGCTGCATGCCCCACGCTCCCCTCGACGCCCCGCGCGACCGTCCCCACCCGTGCGTCCGGAGCAGACGCTACCGCTCCGGGATCACCCGTGGAACGGGATCACGATCACGGAGTGATCGTCAGATGATCATAGGCTCGCGGTCGGTCGCTGCCGACTCCGCGTCAGTCCCGGTACCGGCGCGGCCGTTCGACGCTTTCACGGGCCGGTCCCGGCCGGAGCCGTCGCACGGCCGACGGGTCGTGCACTCCCGAGCGCACCCGGCCCGCGCCGCCCGGACGCTCCGGGC
>NZ_JBHJRC010000522.1:0-2233 GCF_042261735.1 Kitasatospora sp. NPDC056327
GCCCCGGCGGCCGCGGCCGGGGCGGCGACCGTGACGGTGACGCCGGTGGCCGGGGTGGCCGCCGTGGCGGTGCCTGGGCCGGCCGGGGAGGTGCGGGAGGTGCGGGCGGGGACGGCGGCGCAGCGTCCGGACGCCGTCGGCCTGGCCTCGAAGAAGGGGAAGAAGAAGCGGAAGAAGGGCTACGGCGCGGGCACCGTGCTCATCGCCGTCCTCGGCGTGCTGGTGGTGTGCGGTGTGCTGCTGGCGCTGCGGTCGCGCAGGCGCTCCTGAGGCGGCGCGGCGCCGCTCAGCCGCCGTCGTGGCCGAGGGCGGCCAGCAGGGCCGCCACCACCCGGTCCGCGTAGTCGGGGTCGAGCGGGCCGAGGCCGTGCAGCCAGCGGTAGTACAGCGGTCCGTAGAGGAGTTCGACGGCGAGGCCGAGGTCGGCGTCGGGCCGGATCCGGCCCGCGTCCCGGGCGGCCCGCAGGCGGTCGCGGGTGACCTCCAGCAGGGGGTCGAGGAGCCGGGTGCGGTACTCGCGCAGCAGGTCGGGGTCGGTGAGCACCTCGGCGGTGAGGGCGCGTCCGGTGCGGTCGAAGGCGGGGTCGGCGAGTTCGAGGGCGGTGAGCCGCAGGACGGTGCGCAGGTCCTCGCCGAGGTCGCCGGTGTCGGGGAGGGCGAGGCCGCCGGAGGCGTCCTCGTTGCCGGCGAGGAAGGCGTCGAAGACGACGGCGCCCTTGGAGGGCCACCAGCGGTAGATGGTCTGCTTGCCGACGCCGGCGCGGGCGGCGATCCGCTCGATGGTGAGCTTGGCGAAGCCGACCTCGGCGACGAGTTCGGCGGCGGCGGTGAGGATCGCGGTGCGGCTCTGTTCGCTGCGGCGGCTGGGGTCGGGGGCGTTCTGCGGGCGGGCCATGGGAGTCATCCTACGAGCTGACGAGACGATCCGTATCGTCTTGACAGTGTGATCCGGAGCGGGCATGGTGGGGGACATGAGCGAGACGAACCGTCTCGTCTCGAATTCCGAGGGGGACACCCGCATGACCCGCTGCCCCGCCCACATCGTCATGGCCTCCATCCCGGCCCACGGCCACGTCAACCCGAGCCTCGCCGTGATCACCGAGCTCGTCGCCCGGGGCCACCGGGTCAGCTACGTCAACGACCCGTCGTTCGCCGGGGTCGTCGCGTCCACCGGTGCGACCCTGGTCCCGTACCGGACCGAGCTGCCGTTCGACGGCGATCCCGCCGGATGGCCGCAGGACCCGGTCGCCGTCCAGGACGTCTTCCTCGACGACGCCCTCGCGATGACCCCCGTGCTCCAGGAGCTCTTCGCCGGGGACCGGCCCGACCTGGTGCTCTACGACATCGGGGCCTACGCCGCCCGGGCGGTGGCCGAGGCCCACGGCGTGCCGGTGCTCCAGCTCTCGCCGACCATGGTCGGCTGGGAGGGGATCGAGGAGGACCTGGCCGAGGTCTTCGACGCGATCCGCACCGGCCCCGGCGGTCCCGAGCACTACCGCCGCTTCGAGGAGTGGCTGGCCGCGACCGGTGCCGTCGTCCGGGACGTCGAGCGGTTCAAGAACCGCCCCGACCGCGCGATCGCGCTGATCCCCCGGGCCCTGCAGCCGAACGCGGACCGGGTCGACCCCGGGCGGATCACCTTCGTCGGCCAGTGCTTCGGCGACCGCTCCCACCAGGGCGGCTGGCAGCGGCCCGCCGGGGCCGAGCGGGTGCTGCTGGTCTCGCTCGGCTCCGCCTACACCGACCGGCCCGCCTTCTACCGGGAGTGCCTGGAGGCCTTCGGGGGCCTGCCCGGCTGGCACGTCGTCCTGCAGATCGGCAAGCACACCGACGAGGCCGCGCTGGGCGAGGTGCCGGCCAACGTGGAGGTGCACCGCTGGGTGCCGCAGTTCGACGTGCTGGCCCAGGCCGACGCCTTCGTCACCCACGCCGGCACCGGCGGCGCGAGCGAGGGCATGTTCCACGGCGTGCCGATGATCGCGGTGCCGCAGGCCGTCGACCAGTTCGCCAACGCGGACTCGCTGGTGGCGCTCGGGGTGGCCCGGCGGCTGGACACCGAGGACGCGACCGCCGCCGCGCTGCGCGCCGCGCTGCTGGAGCTGACCGCCGACCCGGGGACGGCCGGGCGGCTCGCCGGACTGAGCGAGCAGGCCCGGGCCGAGGGCGGGACCGCCCGCGCGGCGGACCTGGTCGAGGCCGGGCTGGAGCGGGCCGCGGCGGTGTGACCGCGGCC
>NZ_JBHJRC010000523.1:0-2217 GCF_042261735.1 Kitasatospora sp. NPDC056327
GGCCCGTGCGGGCCCGGGCCGCCCACGGGGACGGTCGGTGGAACGTCGGCGGAGCGTCAGCCGGGGATCAGCGCGGGATCAGCGGCCCTGGAGGGACTTGACCGTGTCGCCGAAGGACCAGCCCTTCGAACCGTCCCAGTTGATCGACCAGTCCATGAGCCCCTTCAGCGAGCCGTTGAAGGCGTTCCAGGACTGGCTGACCAGGCCCGGCGCCATGTAGCCGCCGCCCGCGCCGGGCTGGGCCGGCAGGCCGGGGACCTGCTTGTCGTAGGGCACCTTGATGGTGGTGCCCTGGATGGTCAGACCGTTGTTCAGGCACTCGGTCTGCTTGGTGAAGCCCTGGACGGTGCCGGCCTGGTAGGAGTCGCCGGCGCAGCCGTACATGCTGCCGTTGTAGTACTGCATGTTCAGCCACCACAGGCGGCCGTTGTCGACGTACTTCTTGATGATCGGCAGGTAGGAGCCCCAGATCGAGCCGTAGGTGACGCTGCCGCCGGTGACGTACGCGGTCTCGGGGGCCATCGTCAGACCGAAGCCCGCGGGCATCTGGGCGAGCACGCCGTCGATGATGCGGATCAGGTTGGACTGGGAGGCGGACAGCGTGTTGATGTTGCCGGCCGCGGAGAGGCCGGTCTCGATGTCGATGTCGATCCCGTCGAAGTTGTACTTCTTGAGGATCGGGACGACGGTCGCGACGAACTTGTCGGCGACGGTGCTGGAGCTGAGGTCGATGCCCGCGGCGGCGCCGCCGATCGACATCAGGATGGTCGCGCCGGCGGCCTTGGCCTGGCACATCTCGGCGGGGGTCGAGACCTTGACGCCGGCGTCCATGCCGTCCTGCCACAGGACGGTGCCGTCCGAGAGGATCACCGGGAAGGCGGCGTTGATCACGTTGTAGCCGTGCGCGGCCATCCGCGGGTCGGTGATCGGGGTCCAGCCCATGCCCGGGTGGACGCCGTTGGCGGCGCCGTCCCAGTTCTCCCAGTAGCCCTGGAGGACCTTGCCGGCCGGCCTGGGCTTGGTCGGGCAGGTGACGTCACCGGGCGGGGTGGTCGGCGGCGTGGTCGGCGGAGTCGTGGGCGGGGTGGTCGGCGGCGTGGTCGGCGGAGTCGTGGGCGGGGTGGTCGGCGGCGTGGTCGGCGGAGTCGTCGGAGGCGTGGTCGGCGGGGTGGTGGTGGGGGTGCTGCCGCCGGGGCCGGAGAGCTCCACGTCGTCCGCGTAGAACGCGGGCTGGCCGTACCAGCCGTGCAGGAAGACCGTCACCGAGGTGGTGCTCGGGCCGGTGGAGAAGGACACGTTGAGCTTGCTGTACGAGGCGCTGCTCGCCGTCCAGGTGGACGTGGTGCCGGAGAGGCCGGTGCCGGTGGCGCCCAGGTAGATGTAGCTGCCCTGGACGAAGGCGCTCAGCGTGTACTGCGAGTTGGGCTGCACGCTGACGGTCTGGGTGCACTGGGCGTTGTCTCCGCCGCCCGGCGTGGCCTTGAGGGCCGAGGTGCCGGAGTGCACCGGGCTGCTGACGGCCGCGCCGGAGCCGGCGGCACAGCTCCAGTTGGAGAGACCGCTCTCGAAGCCGGGGTTGGCCAGCAGGTTGGGGGTGGCGGCCCCGGCCGTGACGGTGCCGGCCACGGCGATGCCGGCCCCGATGACGGCGACGGCGCTCACCGCGGCGAGGGAGCGCCGCAGGACGGACGGGCCCTGCGGGGTCTGTCCGGTCCGGTGCAGCTGCGACGCGCGCTCGACGACGGCCCGCTGAGGGCGGGCGGACCGGAGCGGCTCGCTCCCGGCCCGGCCGCCTTCGAGGCGACCGGCGTCCGGACCCGGGCGGGAACCGCCCGAAAGGCGTGGGGTACGCGACCTCCGACGGAACATGCTGTGCTTCCTTCCCGCCGAGCGCCATGGACATGACCGGCGCGTGGGGGCGTGACGCCCGGCGTGGGTGAGGTGAGGACATGTGGGGGTGTGCCGGACCGGATCGTAGGAGGGGCGGCAAGTCACGTCAATAGGTCTGGACCATTGACGGGTTGACGCGGGCTCACCGGCCGCCGTCCGGCGGCCGGATCCGCCCCTTCCGCAGGGGCGTGCGCGCCGGGGTCCGGGCACGCGGAAGGGCCCGCCCCCCCGCGGGGCCGCGGGGGGGCCCCGCCCCCCCCCCCCCGCCCGGGGCCGGGCGGGGGGGGGGGGGGCGCCCCGGGGCCCGGCGTGGGGGGGGGGCCGACA
>NZ_JBHJRC010000524.1:0-2179 GCF_042261735.1 Kitasatospora sp. NPDC056327
CGCCGCCCCCGGGCCGCGGCGGGCAGGGGAAGGGACGTGCTGGAACGGGTGCGGGGAAGGGCGTTCCGGGGAAGCGGACGGGTCAGGCGACCCGGTCGGCCGCCAGCTGCGACGCCAGGCCCGGGATGCCGAGCGCCTGCTCCTGCTGCGGGGTGGCCCCGTACAGCAGGTTGGTCAGCTGGTACGGGTCGGCCGACAGATCGTAGTACTCGCGGAACTTCACCTCGCCCGTCCCGGACACCGTGCCGTTGGAGTCGGTGTGCAGCGCGTAGTACTCGGTGTACTGCTTGCCCTTGGCCACGTAGGAGGACCAGGTGGGCGGGCCGCCGGCCGCCGTGCCCTGCTTCCACCACTCCACCAGCAGGTGGTCCCGGCTGTGGGCGGTGAGCAGGGAGTGGCCGTCCTGCGGGGTGTCGGGCGTGATGCCGGCCGCGTCCAGGATGGTCGGCGCGACGTCGATGTTGGCGACGATCCGATTGTCGGTCGTACCCGAGCCGAGGCCGCCGGCCGGCCAGGAGAGGTAGAACGGCACCTCGTGGGACGGGGAGTAGGGCACGGACTTCTTGAGCCAGCCGTGGTCGGCCCAGGTGTAGCCGTTGTCGCCGAGGTAGATGACGAGGGTGTTGTCGAGCTGGCCGAGCGCCACCAGCTTGTCGTGGATCGCCTGCACCGCGTCGTCGACGGAGAGCAGGGTGCGCAGCTGGCGGGTGCGCAGCGCCTGGGCGTCGGCGAGGGTGGCGGTGGCGTTCTGGATGTAGCCGGGCTTGTCGCTGCGGTCCGCCTCGGGCACCGAGGGGCGCCCGTTCCACGGCGGGACGACGGTGTCGGCGTACTGGGCGGCGGGGACGTTGGGCTCGTGCGAGGCGTACGGGGTGACGTAGGCGAACCACGGACGGGAGTCGGTGGCGGCCTTGTCGAGGAACGCCAGGGTGCGGTTCCTGATGATGTTGGTGGTGTAGCCGGTGAGGGTCTGGACGGAGCCGTTGATGTTCCAGCTGGCGTTGTTGTAGGCGGGCTGGAGCAGCGCCCACTCCTCGAAGTGCGGCGGGTTGTCCGCCAGCGTCCAGGAGTTGAGGTACTTGCCGAACAGCCCGGTGCGGTAGCCGGCCTGCCTGAGGTAGCGCTGGACGGTGGTGTGCTGGTCCAGGCTGTGCGAGGCGCCGTTGTTGCGCACGCCGTGGTTGTGGGCGTAGCGGCCGGAGAAGACCGAGGACCGCGAGGGCGCGCAGAGCGGTGTGGTGACGTGGCCGTTGGTGAAGCGGACGCCGTTGCCGGTGATCCAGTTGACGATCTGCGGGGTGGCCCACTCGGTGTGCTTCGGCTGGTCGTCGGTGACGATCAGCAGGATGTTGGGCCGGGTGGCACCGGCCGCGGCGGCCGGGCTCCCGGCCGCCAGCTGGAGCGCCGCCGGCGCGGCGGCGGTGGCCGCCACGGCCGCCGCGCCGGTCAGGAAGCCGCGCCGCCCGACCCGGGGCGAACCATTCGTTTCCGAATCGCCGATCTCGGTCATGAAATTCCCTCCATGCTTTTCGGCGATTCCGGCGGCGACCGCACGGGAATTACCCGCGGGCGGCGCCGGAATCATTCACGGGGAAGCGGTTCACCGGTCCGCACGACGTCCGCGCCCGCACCCCGGACAGCATTCACGGGCACGGCGACTCACCGGGGATCCGCTGCGAAGGAATCGGGACACCTCACCGACCTGCACGAACCGTGCGGGTGCGAGTCACCCCGAGGAGGTCCGGCGCGGCGCGGCGGTCCCCGTCCACCCGTCCGGGGGCCGCCGCCGGCTCACGCCGGGACGGCGGTACAGAGCGCGCTCGCGAGCCGTCCGAAATCGACGTACCGGCGAGCAGCCAGGAACTCTCCAGCTGCCATGCGAGCGACTGTAGAAGTCGGCGGTTAATTCTGGCAATACCCGGGCGCATTTGTTTCCGCGTCATGTCGGATATCCGGCCGCAGGTTTCCGCCCGTCAACCAGCGGAAGCCCGGCACCGCCCTGCGGACACGATCGCGCCGACCGGGCCGGACGGAAGGGACCGTGCCGGACCGGACCGGATTCCCGGCCGGAACGGCTCGGCGTCCTCGCCCCCGGTCCCGTCCCCGGCGGCGGATAGGCGACCGGCGACCGGCGACCGGGCGCGGGAACGCGGAAGGCCGGGCGGGCGCTCCCCCCACC
>NZ_JBHJRC010000525.1:0-2128 GCF_042261735.1 Kitasatospora sp. NPDC056327
ACTTTCACACCCCTAATACTCAATCCGATTTTGTTATTTGTCTGGGGGGCTGGTTTTTTTTTATATTAGCCTGGCGGGGCCCCCGGCCGGGGCGGCCGGGGCACCCTCGGCGGACGGAGCGTCGGCACCGGCCGCACCCGGACCGGCCGCTCCGGCGGCCGGGACGGACGAGCAGCGGGTGCTCGCGCTGAAGGCCACCGCCGAGGTGCTCACCGCGGGCGGCGCCCCGGCCGAACTGGCCGTCGCCGCCGTGTCCGTGTTCGGCGACGGCGCGGCCGAACAGCTCCGCGAGGACCCGTGGGCCGTGCTCACCCTGTCCGGCGTCCGCCCCGAGCACGCGGACGGCTTCGCCCGGGGCCTGCTCGGACCGGCCGCCGGCCCCGGCGACGAGCGGCGCACCCGCGCGCTCGTCGGCTGGCTGCTGGAGCAGGCGGCGCTGCGCGGCCACTCCGCCCTGGAGATCGGCGAGGTGACCGCCGGGCTGGACCGGCTCGGTGTGCCGGACTCCGCCGCGGCCGTCCAGGCCGCCGTGCTCGACGGCCGCGCGATGCCGTTCCAGGAGGAGCTCACCGGCGCCGAGGCGCACGCGGCGGGCGGGGACGAGGAGGACGAGCCGCCGACCCGCACCCTGCTCGCGCTGGAGCGGCTGGCGCTGGCCGAGGAGAGCCTGGCCGACGGGCTGGTCCGGCTGATGTCCACCTTCGTCCCCGGGGAGGACCCGGAGGACCAGGCGGACCGGGAGGACACGGACGCCATGCCGGAGGCCCCGGAGGCCGTGGAGGAGCCCGCCGCCGAGGACGCCGGCCCCGACGACGCCGTGGCCGGGGACAGCACCGGGGAGGCCGCCGACGAGGCGCCCGCCGTCGCGCCCGGACCGGCCGCCTGGGAGTCCGCCGCCGCGGCGGCCCCGTCCTCCTCGGCCGCGGCCCTGGTCCGGGCCATCGCCGGGAGTGCTCTCGTGCTGCACACCGGCGGCGAGGCCGCCCGGACCGAGCCCGCCGCCCTGCTGGCCGCCGCCACCGGCCTCGGCCTGCGCGCCTGGGCCGCCACCTGGACCGACCACGGCCGGGACGCCTTCGCCGCGCTCGCCCCCCTGGCCGGCTCCCCCGCGCCCGTCGCCACCCTGGCCGAGCTGCTCGCCGGTGCGGCCGGCCCCGGCCGGTCCTCCGACGGCACGCTCGCGCTCGACCTGCTGATCGTCCTGGACGCCCCGCTGCTGGACGTCGAACTTGCGGCCACCCTGCTGGAGTCCCTCGCGGACGGCAGCCGGCTGGTCCTCAGCGGGGACCCGGGCCAGCTCTGGTCGGCCGGTCCCGGCCGCTTCTTCGCCGACCTGCTCGCCGCCAGGGTCTGCCCGGCCGTCGCCTCCCGCACCCCGGACTTCGGCCCGATCGGCGAGCTGGTCTCCGGCGTCGGCATCGGCGAGCTCCAGCCGGTGGAGGCGCCCGACAAGGAGGTGGTCATCCTGACCGCCAAGAACGCGGCGGAGGCCGTCCACCGAGCCGTCCAGCTGCTCACCGACTCCATCCCGCGCGCCCTCGGCATCCCGGCCGAGCAGGTCGTCCTGCTCACCCCCGGCCACGGCGGCGGGGGCGGCACCCGCGCGCTGAACGCCGCCGCGAAGGCCCGGCTCAACCCGGGCCCGGGCCGGTTCGGCGGCTTCGACCCGGGCGACCGGGTCGCCGACTCCCCGGCGCCCGGCCACACCCGGCTGGCCCGGGTGCTCGACGGCGACGCCGCCGGGCTGCACCTGGAGTACCCGGACGGCTCCCGGCGCACGGTGCCGCCCGCCGAGGCGGGAAAGCTGCGGCACGGCTGGGCGCTGACCGTCCACCAGGCCGTCGGCCGCCGCTGGCCCGGCACCGTCGTGGTCCTGCCGGACGACGCGGCGGCGGCGCTCACCAGGCAGTGGGTGTACACGGCGTTCGGCCGCGGCGAGCGCCACCTGTCGGTGGTGCACGCCGCCGGCCCGGCGCTCCCGCAGGCCGTCGCCGAGCGGCCCGCCGCGCCCCGCACCACCCGGCTGCGCGCGATCCTCGCGGAGAACGCGGCCCAGGCGTACTGACGTCCGCGGGCGGCGCCGCAGGCGACGCGCCCGGAACGGCGGAGGGCCCCCGCAGCCGTGCGG
>NZ_JBHJRC010000526.1:0-2103 GCF_042261735.1 Kitasatospora sp. NPDC056327
GCGTTGTGGTCGCCGCCCACCGGCGGGGTCTGCGGGTAGCTGACCTTCTCCTTGACGTGGTTGCGGCTCAGCTCGCCGAACTCTCCCCCACCGGCCCCGCGCGGGGCAACCGACCACCGGACGCCGCCCGCACCGGGGCACTGTCGGTGGCATGGCCTAGCCTCCCGGGCATGGGTGTCTATCTGGTGAGTGTCGAGGCCGACGACTGGCTCGACGAGGAGGTGCTCGGCCCGGTGGGCCGGGCGGTCGACACGGCGCTGGCCGGGCGGGGGCTGCCACCGTTCGTCTGCCCTCCGGTGACGGAGTTCCGGGCGGGGTCGGGGCGGCACTTCGAGGAGAAGATGTACCGGCCGCTCTCCGGGTTCTCGCGGTTCTGCGAGGAGCTGGGCGACGGCACGGCGGAGGCGCTGGTCGGCTGGGACGTGCTGCTGCCCGTCGGTCTGGAGGCGCCGCTGGTGCTGCCGGTGGAGTGCGCGTACAACGACGTGACGGCGGTCGGCGACGCGCACCGGGCGCTCGACGCGGCCCGGCGCCTGGCGGAGCTGCTGGCGCTGCCGCCCGGCATACCCGAGCGCTGCGACAACCTGGAGATCGGCAACTGGTTCGACGGGCGGGCGGACGCGGCGGCCGTCGCCTCGCCGGGCCGCTGGACGGAGGACCTGGACATCGCCTTCTACGCGGCGCTCTTCCTGCGGGCCGCCGAGTACACGCTGCGGACCGGCCGCCCGCTCGCCTACTCCTGAGCGGGGGCGGCGGCTGCCCCCGCAGGGGCGGCGTCGCCCGCCCGGCGCCCCCGCCCGGGATCGCCGCGCAGCACGGAGACCACGCCGAGCCCGGCGGCACAGACCGGGACCGCCAGCAGGGCCCCGATGATCCCGGCGATGCCGGAGCCGGCCACCACCGCGATCATGATGGTGCCCGGGTGGAGTTCCACGGTGCGGCTCTGGATCAGCGGCTGGAGGACGTTGCCCTCGACGGCCTGGACGGCGACGACGATGCCCAGGGCCCACAGCGCGGTTCCGAGCCCACCGTCGGCCAGCGCCACCAGGACGGCCACCGCGCCGGAGAGGAAGGCCCCGACGAACGGGATGTAGGCGCCCATGAAGACCAGCGCCCCGAGCCCGGGCGCCCCGGGTACGCCCAGGACGAGCAGGCCGACGGTGATGAAGGCGGCGTCGATCAGCGCGATCAGCGTGGTGCCGCGCATGAAGCCGGCCATCGCGTCGAAGGCCCGCTCGGCGCAGGCGACGACGGTCGCGGCGCTGCGCGGGGGCAGGTAGGCCCGGACGGTGTCGCCGGTGCGGTGGCCGTCGCGCAGGAAGAAGAACACCAGGGCGAGGGCGAGCACCCCGCCGGTGGCGATCTGGGTCGCCAGGCCGAGCCCGGAGAGCACTCCGCTGGTGAGGGTGGACACGAGTGCGTCGGTCTCGCCCCGGGCGTCGCCGAGGGCGTGCCGGACCTTGTCCCCGAAGGGCCCCAGCCAGCCGGCGATCCGGTCGCCGGCCTCCGGGAGCGCGTGGGCGATCTGCGGAGCGCTGTGCACCAGTGAGTTGACCAGCAGATAGATCACCCCGCCGACGGCGGCCACCAGTACCGCGCAGGTGAGCCCGGCGGCGACGGAGCGGCTGACGCCCCGGCGGACCATCCACGGCATCACCGGGTACAGCAGGGAGGTGCCGAGCAGGGCCAGGATGACCGGGACGGTCGCGGCGCGCAGTTCGACGAGGGCGAAGACGACGAGCGAGGCGACGGTGATGAGCAGCACGATCGCCGCGGACCAGGCGGTGGCCGCCCGGACCGGGGCCGGCAGCATGAGGTAGGGGCGGCGGTGGTCGGGCGGCCGTCCGCCGGGCGGGACCCTCCTCCGTGCTCCCGTCGTCCGGGTCTGCGCGGACAGTGCCTCGCTGGTCCGCGCCCCGGTGGTCCGCGCGCCCTCGGTCGGTGGCCGCCCCGGCAGCTCTCCCGGCATCCGTTCCTCCGTCCGGTCGATCGGTCCAGGTCCGCCCCATCTCAGCAGACGATCGGGCCGACGGCCCGTTTTGTTCCCCCGCGGGCGCGCCCGCCCCGCCGTGGTGGTGCCACGGCTGTCTCTTATACACATAT
>NZ_JBHJRC010000527.1:0-2080 GCF_042261735.1 Kitasatospora sp. NPDC056327
TGGTAGTACGCCAACAGCACGTCCCCGCGGCCGTCGCCGTTCGCGTCGCCCGGGTAGAGGTCGAAGGCGTTCCAGTCCCAGTTGCCCGCGGCCGGGACCGTCCAGCCCGCGGTGTCGAACGGGCTCAGCAGACCGGCCGCGTCCGCGACCGAGGTGTGCTGGGAGATCGAACCGTCCCAGTGCCGGTAGAGCAGCGCCAGCTCGGACCGGCCGTCGCCGTTGAAGTCGCCCGGCACGAGCTTCATGTCGGCACGGCTCCAGTTACCGGCCGGGACGCGGTACCCGCCGTTGAACTCGCCGATCGCACCGTTCGCACCGGCCAGCGCCGTGTAGAAACCGACCGAACCGTCACCGTGGTAGTACGCCAACAGCACGTCCCCGCGGCCGTCGCCGTTCGCGTCGCCCGGGTAGAGGTCGAAGGCGTTCCAGTCCCAGTTGCCCGCGGCCGGCACGGTGGTGCCGTTGACGTCGAAGGCGCCCAGGTGCCCGGAGCCGTCGGAGAGCGCGGTGTGCAGGGTGATCGAGTTGTCGGCGCGGTGGTACAGCAGGGCGAGGTCGGCCCGGCCGTCACCGTTGAAGTCGCCCTGGACGAGCTTCATGGCCGCCCGGTCCCACCGCCCGCCCGGCGGGACGACGTACCCGCTGGTGTACTCGCCCAGCGCGCCGGTGCGGCCGCCCAGCGCCGTGTAGAAGCCGATCGAACCGTCGGCCTGGAAGTAGGTGAGGAACGCGTCGGCGCGGCCGTCGCCGTTGGCGTCCCGCGGGGTCCGCGCACGGCGCACGGCGTCCTGCACCCAGCCGCCCAGGTCGTCGGCCCGGACGCTGCGGCCACCGGTGCGGGTCTCGGTCGAGCCGAGGCAGCCGCCCTGCCAGATCCCGCTGTTGACGGCCACCAGCTCGGTGCCGGTGGAGGTGGTGCGGACCGTCGGGCCGCCGGTGTCCCCCTTGCAGAGGCCGGACCCGCTCTGGCCCTTGATGTTGATCGCGGTCGGCAGCACGGAGTCGACGGCGAAGGCGCCCGTGTGCAGCTTGAGCGGAACCCACTCGGTGGCGGTCCGGCCGTAGCCGGCGGCGCGCAGGGTCTCACCGGGCACCGGGGCGGTGGTGGCGAGCCGGACGGGGGCCACGCCGTCGAACGGCGTCGCCAGCCGGCCGAGGACGAGGTCGCGGTCCTGGTGGGGCAGCAGCTCGACGACCTCCGCCCGGACGCCGTCCTCGGTGGTGAGGTCGGTGCGGCCGATGGTGGCGACGGTGCGCTCCGCGGGAGCGCCGGGCGCCGGGTTGACGGTGCCGGAGGCGAAGCAGCTGGCCGTGCTGAGGATCCAGAGGCGGTCCACCAGCACCGCCGAGCAGGCGCGCTGGTCGCCTATCTCCAGACGGACGGTGTAACCGTAGGTCCCGGAGGCGGCCGGGTCTCCGACCACGGCTTCGGCCCGGCCGCCGAGGCCGGCGGTCAGTGCGCCGGCCGCGAGGGCGGCGGCGGTCAGTCCGGACCGCCAGGAACGCGGAGCGGATGAGCGGGACATCTTGTCTGTTCCTCTCTGTACGCGTGGGCACGGAACCCCGGGACGGCCGGACGGACGTGCCGCCGACCACCGCGATCCGGGAATGCGGGCGTTTCGCCATCTCCCGTTCGTCCACTGTTGAACTTCGGGGTCGAACGGCGATTCATCCCGGGGAATCCGGGCCGGTCAACACCGCACCCTAATGCATACCGACGACCTCGGGTGAAGAGGATTCGTCAAAGTGATCCGTGTAGTGACTTGATGTCATTTCGGGCGCCCGTACACCGAGGTGACGAGGCGTGAGGCGTCGCGCTATGTCCGACATGAGGCCGTTCGTTACGGCGGAAACGCGCCATCCCCCGGACACGAACCGGTGCGCCCGCCGGGCGGGCCACGGATATCGACGGACCCGAATTGGCCCCACCGGGAGGGCGCCGAGGGAATTCGGCCCGAACGGCCGCCGAAACATCCGGAGCGGAAATGGCTCGATCCGCACCCCGCCGAAGGGGGGGTCGACGGGCCGGCCCGAGGGGCCCGCACGCGACGCGGACCGGCCGGCGCGGCTCACGGGGAGT
>NZ_JBHJRC010000528.1:0-2020 GCF_042261735.1 Kitasatospora sp. NPDC056327
GCCTCGGCGAAGGGGGATTTCGCCGAGGCCGCGGGCCGTGCTGCGCCGTGCGGTGCTGCTGTCGTGCGGTGCCGTGGTGCCGTGCCGGGGCGGCGGGACGCCGCCCGGCTCAGTTGGCGCGGTCGAAGTCGATCGCGCTGTAGGCCCGCAGCTTGGACAGCTTGTGGGTGGAGTGGATCTCCCGGATGGTGCCGCTCTTGGAACGCATCACCAGCGAGCTGGTGGTGGCGGTCTCCTGGCGGTAGTGCACGCCGCGCAGCAGCTCGCCGTCGGTGATCCCGGTGGCGACGAAGAACACGTTCTCGCCGCTGACCAGGTCGTCGGTGGAGAGCACCCGGTCGAGGTCGTGCCCGGCGTCCAGCGCCTTCCGGCGCTCGGCGTCGTCCTTGGGCCAGAGCCGGCCCTGGATGACGCCGCCCATGCACTTCATCGCGCAGGCCGCGATGATGCCCTCGGGGGTGCCGCCGACGCCCATCAGGAGGTCGACGCCGGTGCCCTCGCGGGCGGCCATGATGGCGCCGGCGACGTCGCCGTCGGAGATGTACTTGATCCGGGCGCCGGCCTCGCGGATCTCCTTGATCAGGCCCTGGTGGCGCGGCCGGTCGAGGACGACGACGGTGACGTCCTCGACGGCGATGCCCTTGGCCTTGGCGACCCGGCGGATGTTGACGGCCGGCGGCGCGGTGATGTCCACGAAGTCGGCGGCCTCCGGGCCGGCGACCAGCTTGTCCATGTAGAAGACCGCGCTCGGGTCGAACATGGTGCCGCGGTCGGCGACCGCCAGGACGGCGACCGCGTTGTTCATGCCCTTGGCGGTGAGGGTGGTGCCGTCCACCGGGTCCACCGCGACGTCGCACTCGGCGCCGGTGCCGTCGCCGACCCGCTCGCCGTTGTAGAGCATCGGGGCCTCGTCCTTCTCGCCCTCGCCGATGACGACGACGCCGTTCATCGAGACGGTGGAGACGAGGGTGCGCATGGCGCGGACGGCCGCGCCGTCGGCGCCGTTCTTGTCGCCGCGGCCGACCCAGCGGCCGGCGGCGAGCGCCGCCGCCTCGGTGACCCGGACGAGTTCGAGCGCGAGGTTCCGGTCCGGAGCCTCCGGCGCGACCTCCAGGGAACTGGGGAGGTGGTGCGGGTACTGCGTGGTCATCGTCGTTACCTCTCTGTACGCGACGGCCAGTGAGCGCCCGACTACTGCCTGGTCGAACGCCGTGGTGAGGGTGTTGCGATCGTATCCGTACCCGTGGGCGGTGTCTGTGGCGCGGTCCCCCGGCGGGACGGCAACGGCAGGTTCCACGCCGCTTCACCCCGGCGTGCGGACCCCGGGTGCGGGCGTTCGCGTCGGCATGAGTCACCATGTGGGGGTGGCTGGAGAGAGCAAGGGAATGAGGGGCCGGCAGACCGTACGGGACATGATCCTGTCGATGCTGGCCGTCGGCGTCGTGGTCTGGGTCGGGTACCTGTTCCTGCCGCACGACGCGGACAGCGACGGGGTCCGCACGGTGGAGTACCGGGTGGCCGCGGCCTCGGCGAAGCGCGCCGCGCCGTATCCGCTGCTCGCCCCGGAGGGCCTGCCCGCGCAGTGGCGGGCCACCTCGGTCACCTACAACCCGGCCGCGATCAGCAACGGCAAGGGCAACGCCTGGCACCTGGGCTTCGTGACGCCGGCCGGCCAGTACGCGGCCGTCGAGCAGAGCGACGTCAAGCCGGACGACGTGCTCAAGGCGGCGGTGGCCGACGGCAGGCCCGACGGGACCCTGGACGTCGCGGGGCAGACCTGGGAGAAGGTCCAGGGCCCGAAGGCGCGCGCGCTCACCGTGCGGTCCGGCGACGCGATCACGGTGCTGACCGGCACCGCCTCCTACGAGGAGCTGGCCGAGCTGGCGACGGCGCTGAAGTAGTCCGGTTTCCGCCCCCGGAGCGGAGATCTCCGCTCCCCGGGGCGGCGCCCGCCGGGGCCGCGCCGGGCACGGCGCGAGGAGCACGGCGCGAGGGGCCCCGCACACCCGGTGTGCGGGGC
>NZ_JBHJRC010000529.1:0-2003 GCF_042261735.1 Kitasatospora sp. NPDC056327
CGGCACCGTGGCCACGGTGCCGTGTGCCCGGCGGTCGGTCGGTGCCGAGGGGCGGCCGGCGGCTCGAAGCCGGCCCCGGCGCCACCGCCGGGGCCGCCGGCGGCTGCGGAGGTGCTCCGCAGGGTCCCGCCGAGCGGAGTCCTGCCCCACGGAGGAGAGTCGAGGCGCTTCCGGGTCGCCGCAGCGTCGACGCGGCGTCTCCCCGATCCCTTCGCGAAGTTCTCACGATCGGGGAGTAGAGGGGGAGTTGTCGGGACAGGGATCGATCGGACCCCGTCGTTCCGGTGATTCCTGGAGGACCACGTGCGCAAGAGACTGATCGTTTCCGCTGCCAGTGCCCTGAGTCTGTTCCTCGCCGTCCCCGCCTCGGCCGCCGGCTTCGAGCCGGGGGCGGACGGCCTGGGGGACCCGTACTACCCGACCCTCGGCAACGGCGGCTACCGGGTGTCGCACTACGACGTCCGGCTGAAGTACCAGCCCGCCACCGACGAGCTGGAGGGCACCACGACCATCCTGGCCACGGCCACCCAGGACCTCTCCCGGTTCAACCTCGACTTCGCGCTGAAGGTCTCCGAGGTCCGGGTCAACGGGCGGCTCGCCGCCTTCGCCACCAGCGGCGACCAGGAGCTGGAGATCACCCCGGCCCGGCCGCTGCCCAAGGGGTCCCGGGCCACCGTGGTGGTGCGCTACAAGGACGTGCCGTCGACCGTGGAGAGGTACGGAGGCTACACCGCCTGGCGCCGCACCCCGGACGGCGCGGTGGTGGCCGGCGAGCCCGTGGCGGCGGGCTGGTGGTTCCCGGGCAACGACCACCCGAGCGACAAGGCGACCTTCGACGTCTCGGTGCTGGTGCCGGACGGCACCCAGGTGATCAGCAACGGGGTGCTGGCCGGCACCGCCTCCCGGGCGGGCTGGACCCGCTACGACTGGCGTGAGGACAAGCCGCAGGCCACCTACCTGGCGACCCTGGCGATAGGGAGGTTCGACATCACCCGGGACACCACGGCCGGCGGGCTCCCGGTCTACAACGCCTACAGCAAGGACCTCGGGGAGAACGCGGGCGCGGCCCGGGCGAGCGTCGAGCGCACCGGCGAGCTGGTGGACTGGCTGAGCGGCTACTTCGGCCCCTACCCGTTCAGCTCGGTCGGCGGGTTCGTGCCCAACGTCCGGAGCAGCGGCGGTCTGGAGACCCAGACCCGGGTCTTCTACGGCCCGGGGCTGTTCGCCCGGGGATCCAACACCTCGGTCGTCGTCCACGAGCTGGCCCACCAGTGGTACGGCGACAGCGTCTCGCTCTCCCGCTGGAGCGACATCTGGCTGAACGAGGGCTTCGCCCAGTACGCGCAGTTCCTCTGGTCCGAGCACGAGAACGAGGGCACCGCGCAGGAGCTGGCCGACTACATCTACGCCTACTACCCGGCCGACGACCCGTTCTGGAGCGTCAAGCCCGGTGACCCGGGGGAGGAGAACCAGCTCTCCGCCGCGGTCTACCAGCGCGGCGCGGTCGCCATCCAGGCGCTGCGCAACACCGTCGGGGACGCGACGTTCTTCCGGATCCTGAAGGGCTGGCCCACCGAACGCCGCTACGGGAACGCCACCGTCGCGGACTTCCGGGCGTACGCGGAGCGGGTCGCCGGCCGACGGCTCGGCGACCTCTTCACCACCTGGCTGTTCACCCCCGGCAAGCCCGCCACCGGCCCGGTGCCGCCCGGCGCGCCGGCCGCCGGCCCCTCGGCGGCGGGCACGACCGCGGACCGGAACGAAGGGGCGCGCCCGGCGGAACCGAAGTCCTGGCGGAAGATCCAGGAGGCCACCGCCGTGCACGCGGAACGGAAGTGACGCGCCCGGCCTGAGGAACCGGCGGTCCGCGCGCGGAGCGGGGACCGCCGGCCCGGGACCGCCCGCCCCGGGCCGCCGGCCCCGGGCGGGCGGGGGGGGGGGTGCGCGGGGGGGCGGCGGGGCGCCGAGGGGCGCGGCGGCCGGGCGCCGCCGGGCGGCGCGGG
>NZ_JBHJRC010000530.1:0-1982 GCF_042261735.1 Kitasatospora sp. NPDC056327
GTGGAGCGTTCCATCACGACGGGTACGACGGTCTCGGGTCCGACGCCGTGGTCGATGAGCAGGTGGGCGAGGCGGTTGGCGCGCGCGTTGAGTTCGGCGTAGGTGACCGACTCGTCCTCGAAGAGCAGGGCGAGGGCGTCCGGTGTGCGGGCGGCCTGGGTCTCGAAGAGGTCGGGCAGGGTGCCGGCCGGGACGTCCACGGCCGTGTCGTTCCACTCCTCCAGCACCTGCCGACGGATCGGCTCGTCGAGGACGCCGATCGCGTGGAGCGGGGTGTCGGGTGCGCTGTCGAGGGCGTCCACGAGGTTCTGGAGGGCGGTCCGGAGGAGGCCGCAGACGAGGACGGGGTCGATCGGGTCGATCGCCTGCGCGGCGAGCGTGAACCCGTCCGTGAGGTCGTCGACGGACATGGTGAGCGGGTAGTTGGTGCGGTCCTGCCCGTAGTCGGCCGTGATACCGGGCAGGCCCGGCCCGCTGTCGTCCTGTGCCGTACGCGTGTGGCGGTAGTTGAGGAGGGCGGTGAAGAGGGGTGCGGAGTTGTCGACCTGGCCGGCTTTCTGGGCGAGGGCGAGGGGGGCGTGTTCGTGGGTGAGGAGGTCGGCGAGTTGGTCGCGCATGGCGGTGACGGCGGTGGTGGCGGTGGTGGTGGAGGTGTCGAAGCGGACGGGGAGGGTGTTGATGAAGAGGCCGGGGACGCGGTGGGCGCCGGTGCCGGCGTTCATGCGGCCGAGGAGGAGGGTGCCGAAGACGACGTCGTCGCGGTTGGTGGTGGCGGCGACGACGCGGGCCCAGGCGGTGTGGATCAGGGTGGCGGGGCTGGTGTGGTGCGCGCGGGCGTGGTGGCGGATGCGTTCGGCGAGCCGGGGACCGAGCGGAAGCCGTGCGTTGGTGGCGCCGGTGCCGTCGTGGCGGGTGTCGAGGACGCCGAAGGGTGCGGTGGGTTCGGTGATGCCGGCGAGGTGGTCGGTGAAGAAGCGTTCGTGTTCCTCGCGGGTGATGCCGAGGCGGGCCTGGGCGACGAAGTCGCGGAACGGCAGCGGCGCCGGGAGACTGTCCGGCCTGCCCTCCATCACGGCGCGGATCTCCCCGAGCAGGACGTCCAGCGCCGTGCGGTCGGTGATGAGGTGGTGGCGCTGGAGGAGCAGGAGCCAGCGGTCGGTGCCGGGTTCGGGGGCGGTGTGGGCGCGCAGGAGGGGCGCCTGTCCGAGGTCCATGGACGGGGCGCAGAGTGCGAGGAGTCCGGCCATGGGGTGGTCGGTGGTGGTGAGGGTGTACTGCTGGATGGGGAGTCGGGCGGTGCGGGCGACGACCTGGACGGGTTCGGGGAGTCCTTCCCAGAGGACGGCGGTGCGCAGGATGTCGTGGCGGTCGATGACCTGCTGGAGGGCGTCGAGGAAGGTGTCGAGCAGGGCGCGGCTGTCGAACGTCAGCGCCGTCGGCAGGACGTACGGGTCGTGCCCGTCTGCGTGCACCAGGTGGTGGAAGAGAATGCCCTGCTGGAGTGGTGCGAGGGGGTAGATGTCGGCGATGTTGGCCGCGCCGCCGGGGAAGGTGGTGGTGATGCGGTTGATGTCGTCGGTGGTGAGGTCGATGAGGGGGAGCATGTCGGGCGTGATGGCCCGGGCGTCGGCGGGGATGAGGTTCGGGGGGACGTTGATCGCGCGGGCGTCCATGGCGGTTCCGGCTGTGGCGGACGCCAGTTGGCCGACGGTGGGCGCGGTGAACAGCGCGCGGACGTTGACGGGGACGCCCCGGGAGCGGAGTCGTTCGACGAGGGTGACGGCTAGGAGGGAGTGGCCGCCGAGCTCGAAGAAGTTGTCGTCCAGGCCGACGTGCGAAACGTCGAGGACCTGGGCGAACACCTCGCAGAGGATCTTCTCGTGTGCGGTGCCGGGTGCGCGGTAGGTGGTTGTGGGGGTGTAGTGGGGTGCGGGGAGGGCGTTGCGGTCGAGCTTGCCGTTGGGGGTGAGGGGGAGGGCGTC
>NZ_JBHJRC010000531.1:0-1977 GCF_042261735.1 Kitasatospora sp. NPDC056327
ACCCGGGCCCTCGTCCGGCGGTCCGGGATGCGTGCCACGGGGGGCGCCGGCGGCGTCCCGGTCCGTCCGGCCGCGGGGAAGGGGTGGGTCCGCGGCGGGTGCCGGCTGCTCGTGGGCGCTGCCCGGCCCGGTGGTCCGGCCGGGGTTCCGGCGGACGGACGGGTCGTGGGGGCGGGTCCGGCCCGATGATCCCACGGCCCGCCGGAGGCGTTGCCCGAGGGGGCAGCGGCGGCGCCCGTCCAGGCGGGGGTGGGCCGGTGGGCGCGGGCCGATGGGGCCGTTCGGCCCTTGTGACCGCTGGACGGGAGAGGGATGGTGATCGCCGCGCCGGTGTGCGGGGCCGCCGAGGAGGCGGGGGCGCGGCGGGGCGGGAGCGTGGCAGGACGAGAGCGCGGCGGAACGGGAAGAGGCCTGAGGTGGGCGAGTTGGTCACGGTGCGGGTGTGCGAGGGGATTTCGCGGGGCTTCGCCTCCGACGCGAGGGCCCGGATCGCCGCCGTGGTGAGCGGGGCGGACGCCCTGGTGGAGTCGTTGCGGGTCCGGGTCGGGACGATCGGCGCCGGGAACCCCCCGGCGGGATCCGCCCCGCTGGGGGTGCTGGCCCAGGTCAACGCCGAGGTGGACGGCCGGCGCATCCGCGTCCAGGAGGCCGCCGCCGACCTGGGCGAGGCGCTGGACCGGCTCGCGGACGGGCTGCGCGCCCGGATGACCGCGGTCGGCTCGGGGTGGACGCCCCGGCCGTGGCCGCGCCGGATCCGCACCCGTGTGCTGCCGGGCGGCGCCGCGGCGGTGCCGCCGGCCCCCGCCGTCCCCGCCCCGCTGCGCGTCGGCCCGCCCGGCCTGCCCGGCCCGCCCGGCCCGCCCGGCCCGGGGCCCGTCGTCCGGCGCAAGCGGGCGCAGCTGGTCTGGTGCTCCCCGGACGCCGCGGCCCGGACGATGGACGCGATGGACTTCGACATCCACCTGTTCACCGACCCCGCCACCGAGACGGACGCGGTGGTCTACCGGGTCGGTCCGACCGGCTACCGGCTGGCCCGCACGGTGGCCGCCGGACCGCCCGGCCGGGCGGCCGTCCCGATGACGCTCAGCCCCTGCGGGGCACCGGAGCTGACGGAGGAGCAGGCCACCGAGCGGCTGACCGCCGCCGAGCTGCCCTACCTGTTCTTCGCCCACCCCGGCACCGGGCGCGGCCGGGTGCTCTACCGGCGCTTCGACGGTGGCCTCGGCCTGATCGCGGCCGCCTCGTGAGCGACGGATCCCGCCGCCGCCGGCTGCGCGCGCTGCGGGCGCAGCGCCGGTCCGGCGGCCCCCTGCCGCCGTCCGGCCGCCCCGGGACGGGCGCGCGGACCCGCCCGCCGGCCGAGGCCCCGCCGCGCGAACTGGTGCCGCTGGAACGGGCCGAGGCGCTGCGGCTGCTGGGCGGTGCGCCGTTCGGCCGGATCGTCTTCACGGTGCGGGCGCTCCCGGCGATCCGCCCGGTGAACCACCTGCTGGCCGACGACACCGTCGTGATCCGCACCCACGACGGCGCGGCGCTGACCATGGCCGCCCTGGACGGCGACGACACCGGGGTGGTGGTCGCCTTCGAGGCGGACGCGATCGACCCGGTGACCAGGCTCGGCTGGAGCGTGGTCGTCACCGGGTTCGCCCGGCCCGTCACCGACCCCGTCCGACTGGCCCGTTACCGGGCCCTGCTGAGCCCCTGGGTGAACGCCACGATGGACCACATGGTGGCCATCCAGCCCGATCTGGTGACCGGCTACCGGCTCACCGAGGGCGCCGCCGGGGTCTCCTGACCCGGGTCCGGCGGGCCGTACCCGACAGCCCGGGTGCGGTCCCGCCGGGCCCGTACCGCCCGGGTTCCCGGGCCGAACGCGCCCCACCCCGGACGGGGCGCCCCGACCGGCCCGGAGCCCGGGCCCCACGCGCGGAAGGCCGCTTCCGCGCACCCGCCGGTGCGGCCGGGGGAGTTCCGACC
>NZ_JBHJRC010000532.1:0-1969 GCF_042261735.1 Kitasatospora sp. NPDC056327
ACCGCCCTCACCGCCCACACCACCCGCATCCGCCGACGCTTCGCCCTCGGCCCCACCGACCGCGTCCTCCAGTTCGCCGCCCTCGCCTTCGACGCGTCCATCGACCAGATATTCCCCGCCCTGACCTGCGGGGCCGCTCTGGTCCTGCCCGAGCCCGGCCTCCTGACCCCGGCGCGGCTGCTCGACGGCCTCGACCGCCACGAGGTCACGGTCGCCAACCTGCCCCCGGCCTACTTCCGTTCGGTGATCGGCGAACTGGCCGACGGCGGGGCCGGTGTCCCGGGTTCGCTGCGGCTGATGGTCCTGGGCGGCGACGTGGTCCGGCCGGAGGAGGCGATCACCTGGACGGAGCGGTTCCCGGACGTCGAGCTGCTGAACGCCTACGGGCCGACCGAGGCGACCGTCACCAGCACCGTCCACGAGATCACCGCGGAGAGCGCCCGGCGGCCCGGCGGCATCCCCATCGGACGCCCCCTCGGCGACCGCCACCTCCACCTCCTCGACCACCACCTCCGCCCCGCACCCCTCGGCACCACCGCCGAACTCCACATCGGCGGCACCCAACTCGCCCGCGGCTACCTCAACCGACCGGCCCTCACCGCCGACCACTTCCGCCCCGACCCCCACACCGACCAACCCGGCGCCCGCCTCTACCGCACCGGCGACCTCACCCGCTGGACCACCGACGGCCACCTCACCTACCACGGCCGCACCGACCACCAGATCAAAATACGCGGCTACCGCATCGAAACCGGCGAAATAGAAACCCGCCTCCGCCAACACCCCCACATCCACGACACCACCGTCACCACCCACCACGACCAACTCGTCGCCTACCTCGTCACCACCCCGGGCGGCACCACCGAGGGGATCCGGGACTGGCTCGCCGAGCGGCTGCCCGACTACCTGGTCCCCACCCTGTTCGTCCCGCTGGACGAGATCCCGCGCACCGTCGGCGGCAAGACCGACCGCTCCCGGCTGCCCGACCCCGACGGCCACCGGCCCGAGCCGGCCGGTGCCCACGAGCCGCCGCGCGACGCCACCGAGCGGGCCGTCGCCGAGGTCTGGCAGGAGGTCCTCCAGCTCGACCGGATCGGCGTCCACGACAACTTCTTCGACCTCGGCGGCCACTCCCTCCTCGCCACCCTGGCCGTGGCCCGCCTGACGAAGGCGCTGGAGCGGCCCGTCGACGTCCGGCTCTTCTTCGAACGGCCGACGATCGCCGAGTTCGCCGCCGCCCTGCCGCCCGCGCCGTCGCGCCCGGAGCCGATGATCGGCCGGATGGTCCGCACCGGGGACTTCCCGCTCTCCTTCGCGCAGGAGGGCCTGTGGTTCCTCCACCGGCTGGCCCCGGAGGCGCCCGACTACATGGCGGCGCTGGCCTGGCGCGTCGACGGCGCACTCGACCGGGCGCGGCTGGACCGGGCCCTGGAACGGCTCGCCGCCCGCCACGAGTCGCTGCGCACCACCTTCCCGCTGGTCGACGCGCAGCCCGTGCAGCGGGTGCGGGCGGCGGCCGGGCTCGCCGCCGCCTGGCACGACCTGCGCGGTCTCGACGACCCGTACGGCGAGGCGGTCCGGCAGGCCGGTGCGGAGCTGCACCGCCCGTTCGACCTGGCCGCGGGCCCGCTGGTCCGGGTCACCGCCTGGCAGGTGGGCGCCGAGGACCACCTGCTGGTCCTGGCGCTGCACCACATCGTCTCGGACGGCTGGTCGCTGGGCGTGCTGGTCCGCGAGCTGGGGGTGCTGTACGACGGCGGGTCGCTGCCCGACCTCCCGGTCCAGTACGCGGACTTCGCGGACTGGCAGCGCCGGGAGCTGGCCGGCGAGGGCCTGGAGCAGGGCCTGACGTACTGGCGGGAGCGGCTGGCCGCGCTGCCGGCCCTGGAACTGCCGACCGACCGGCCCCGGCCCGCCGAACCCTCCTGGACCGGCGCCACCCGCGAGTTCACCCTCGAACCCGAACTCG
>NZ_JBHJRC010000533.1:0-1851 GCF_042261735.1 Kitasatospora sp. NPDC056327
AGCTGGTCGGTTACGTCACGGGCACGGCGGAGCCGGAGGCGGCCCGGGAGGGTGCGGCGGGTGTGCTGCCGGCGTACATGGTGCCCGCCGTGGTGGTGGCGCTGGAGGCGTTCCCGCTGACGGCGAACGGCAAGATCGACCGACGGGCGCTGCCCGCGCCGGAGGTGTCCGCCGACCGGGACGGCCGTGCTCCCGAGGGCCCGGTGGAGACCGCGCTGGCGGCCGTCTTCGCCGACGTCCTCGGCCTCGCGACCGTCGGCGCGGACGACGACTTCTTCGCCCTCGGCGGCCACTCCCTGCTCGCCGCCCGCGTGATCAGCCGCGTCCGGGTGCGGCTCGGCGTCGAGGGCGGCATCCGGGACGTCTTCGAGGCGCCCACGGTGGCCGGCCTGGCCGCCCGCCTCGCCGGGCGCGCCGCCGCGGCGGCCCGCCCCGTCCTCGCCCGCGCCGAGCGCCCCGACCCGCTGCCGCTCTCCTACGCGCAGCGCGGCCTCTGGTTCCTCCAGCAGGTGGACGGCCCGTCCGCCACCTACACCATCCCGTTCGTGGCGCGCCTGGACACGGCCCCGGACGCCGGGGCCCTGACGGCGGCCGTCGCCGACGTCGTCGCCCGGCACGAGAGCCTGCGCACCGTCTTCCCGGCCGTCGACGGCGAGCCCCGCCAGCACGTCCTCACCCCGGCGCAGGCCGGTGTTCCCGTCGCGGTGGCGGACGTCCCGGCCGACGGTCTGGAGGCGGCGGTCGCCGCCGCACTGGCGCTGCCCTTCGACGTGTCGGCCGAACCGCCGCTCCGCGTCCGCCTGCTGCGCGCCGCGGACGGATCCGGCGCCCTGGTGGTCGCCCTGCACCACATCGCGGGCGACGAGGCCTCGCGCGGCCCGCTGCTGGCGGACCTGCAGCACGCCTACGCGGCCCGGCTGGCCGGCCGTGCCCCGGAGTTCGGCGAACTTCCGCTCCAGTACGCCGACTTCGCGCTCCACCAGGCCGCGCTGCCGCAGGACGCGGCGCTGGCGCACTGGCGCACCGCCCTGGCCGGGCTGCCGGAGGAGATCGCCCTGCCCACCGACCGCCCCCGCCCGGTGCGGCCGAGCGGCCGGGGCGGGCTGGTCGAGCTGCGGCTGCCCGCAGGACTCGCCCGTGACGTCCGGGAGTTCGCTCGGACCTCCGGCGCCAGTGTGTTCATGGTCGCGCACGCGGCCGTGGCGGCACTGCTGCACCGCCACGGTGCCGGGGAGGACATACCGCTGGGCACGCCCGTCGCCGGGCGCGGCGGCGAGCGGGCGCTCGACGGGCTGGTCGGCTTCTTCGTCAACACCCTGGTGCTGCGCGCCGACCTGTCCGGCGACCCGACCTTCGCCGAACTCCTCGCCCGGGTCCGCGCGGTCGACCTCGCCGCGCTCGACCACGCCGAGGCGCCGTTCGGCCGGGTGGTGGAGGCGGTCAACCCCGACCGCTCGCTCGGCCGGCACCCGCTGTTCCAGACCATGGTGTCGCACAACACCGTCACCCAGGACACCTCGAAGCTGTTCGGCAGCCCGGCCCGGGTCGACCTGGTCGACCCGGGGACGGCCCGCTTCGACCTGGAGCTCACCTTCGCCGACACCGCGCACAGCGACGCGCTGGGGCTGCGGGTGTTCTACTCCGCCGACCTCTTCGACCGCTCCTCGGCCGAGGAGCTGGGCCGCCGGCTGATCGCCCTCCTCGCGCGGGCGGTCGCGGACCCGGCGGTGAAGGTCGCCGATCTGGACCTCCTCGACGAGGTGGATCGGGGGCGGTTGGCGGGGTGGAACGCGACTGCGGGTGCGGTGGTGGGTGGTTCGGTGGTGGAGTTGTTCGCGGCGCGGGTGGGTG
>NZ_JBHJRC010000534.1:0-1831 GCF_042261735.1 Kitasatospora sp. NPDC056327
GTGCGGCACACGCGGGGCCGCCGGGGCGCGCGGAGCCCCGGGTCAGCCGCCCGGCCGCGGCGGCGGGGCGGGAGCGGCCGCCGCCCAGTAGCCCGGGTCGGCCGGCCGGCGGCGGCGCAGGTCCTCACGGACCTCACGGGCCACCCGCCGGGTGTCGCGCAGGTTGATCGTGGCGCCGATCCCGGCGCCGACCAGCAGTGGGGTCAGCGACGGAAGGCGGCGCAGCGAGCTGCGGGTCAGCCGGCGGCGGACCTGCTGGCGCACCTCGCCGCCGAGCGCCATCGCGGCCAGACCGGCCGGTTTGGCCAGCAGCGTGCCGTCGATGCCGCGCCGGTTGGCCCAGGCGCTGACGTACGCCCCGGCCCGCTGGGTGGCGCTCCCCTGCGCGGCGAAGCCGTAGACCTCGTGCAGCTCGGCGATCAGCTTGATCTCGACGGCCGCCACGGCGAGCGTCTCGGCGGCGATCTCCACCGGCATCGCGGGCGGGACCGGGAGCATCGCGGCGGCCCCCACACCGGCACCGAGCGCGCTGGAGGCCCGGCTCGCACCGGTGACCAGCAGATCGGCGAGCCTCTCCGGGTCGGCCGCGCCCGGGTGCTGGGCACGCAGCGTGGCGAGGTCCCGGACGGGGATCCGCGGGGCGGTCTGCAGGAGCTGGTCGGCGAGCGCCCGGCCGCCGTACGCGGCGCCCTTGGCCGCCACCCGCCCGCCGGCACCGAGCCGCCGGGCGATGTCGGTGACCAGCCGGGCGCCTCGCCGGCGGCCGCGCTCGGTCTCCGCGCGGTACTCGGCGGGGTCCCCGGCCGCGCCCTCGGCGGGGGTGCCGGGGCGTTCGAGCCCCTCGACCAGGTCGGCCAGTTCGTCGGCGACGCGCTCGGGGGCGGGCTCGGGCGGCCCGGAGCGGCCCGGTTTCCGGAAGATTGCCATGGTCTGGCCGTACCCGGCGGGCCGACGCGGTACGCGCCGGGGGCGTCCCGGTCCCACGACAGGACGGCTACGGCCGTGTACCGGCGCCGGGCCCGGCCGGACGGTGAGCGGTCCCCGGCCGGTCGGCCGGTCGGCCGGTTGCTCGGGAAGTCGGGAAGTCGGGAAGTCGGGAAGTCGGTCGGTCAGTCAGTCGACGATCTCCACGCCCCGCCAGAACGCCACCCGCCCGCGGATCTGCTCGGCCTCGGGCTCGGGGTCCGCGTAGTACCAGGCCGCGTCCTGGTTGGTCTGCCCGTCGACGAGCAGCGAATAGTACTCCGCGGTGCCCTTCCAGCCGCAGACGGTGGTGGTGTCGGACGGCCGCAGGTACTCGCTGCGCACGGACTCGACCGGAAAGTAGTGGTTGCCCTCGACGACGACGGTGTCCTCGCTCTCGGCGACGACGGTGCCCTGCCAACGCGCTGTGGTCATGCCGCGAGTCTGCCCCACGGACCGCCGCGCTGTCAGGGACGCGGCCGGAAACGGCCCCTGCCGGGCACGGGTTCCGGCCGCCGGAAGTCACCCGCGGGCGGCCCGTCCCCGGGGCCGGGCGCCGGACGGCCCCTCCGCGGTCACGGCAGCGGCTGGGCGTGGACCGGGAAGTGCGGGCTCTGGTGGCCGCCGGTGGCGAGCATCCGGACCTCCCCCGTGTCGCTGATCTCGGCCCGGACGATGCCGCTGGCGTCCTCGTAGACCGGGTGTCCGCCGGGCCCGGTGGCGCTGGTGCGCTCCACCACGACCACGTCCTGCGGGGCCTGGGTGCCGGGCGTTCCCGGGAAGGTGAGTGCGTAACGGGTGACGGGGCTCATCACCGACCTCCTGGTCCCTGTTCGAGGCGGCCGGACCGCCGCGCGGTCCCCCGCGG
>NZ_JBHJRC010000535.1:0-1829 GCF_042261735.1 Kitasatospora sp. NPDC056327
GGCGGGGGGTCCCCCCCCCCCCCGGGGCCCGCGGGCGGGGCCCCCCGGCCGCCCCCCCCCGGCCCGTGCGCCGGTGCGGCGCCCCGACAGCGCGAGGAGGCACCAGAACATGCCGGTCTACCAGCCCCCCGGGCAGCCCGGATCCATCGTCGGCTACCGCCCCCGCTACGAGCACTGGATCGGCGGCGGCTGGACGCCGCCGGTCCGGGGCCAGTACTTCGAGAACGTCAGTCCGGTCACCGGCGAGGTCTTCACCGAGGTCGCCCGGGGCACCGCCGAGGACGTCGAGGCCGCGCTGGACGCCGCCCACGCCGCCGCCCCGGCCTGGGGCCGCACCCCGCCCGCCGAACGGGCCCTGGTGCTGCTGCGGATCGCCGACCGGATCGAGCAGAACCTCCACGAGCTCGCCGTCGCGGAGACGTGGGACAACGGCAAGCCGGTCCGCGAGACGCTGGGCGCCGACCTCCCGCTGGCCGTCGACCACCTGCGCTACTTCGCCGGCGCCCTGCGCGCCCAGGAGGGCGGCGTGTCGCAGCTGGACGAGGACACCGTGGCGTACCACTTCCACGAACCGCTCGGCGTGGTCGGCCAGATCATCCCGTGGAACTTCCCGATCCTGATGGCGGTGTGGAAGGTCGCCCCGGCGCTGGCGGCGGGCAACGCGGTGGTGCTGAAGCCGGCCGAGCAGACCCCGGCCTCGGTGCTGCTGCTGATCGAGCTGATCGCGGACCTGCTGCCGCCGGGCGTGCTCAACGTGGTCAACGGCTACGGCCTGGAGGCCGGCCGGCCGCTCGCCTCCAGCGACCGGATCCGGAAGATCGCCTTCACCGGCGAGACCACCACCGGCCGGCTGATCGCCCAGTACGCCAGCGGCAACCTGATCCCGGTCTCGCTGGAGCTCGGCGGCAAGAGCCCCAACCTGTTCTTCGCGGACGTCGCCGCCGAGCAGGACGCCTTCTACGACAAGACCGTCGAGGGCTTCGCGATGTTCGCCCTCAACCAGGGTGAGGTCTGCACCTGCCCGAGCCGGGCGCTGATCCAGTCCTCGGTGTACGACCGGCTGCTCGCCGACGGCCTGGACCGGGTCCGGGCGATGCGTCAGGGCAACCCGCTGGACACCGACACCCAGATCGGCGCGCAGGCCAGCGACGAACAGCTGCGCAAGATCCTCTCCTACATCGAGATCGGCCAGGCCGAGGGCGCCAAGCTGCTGGTGGGCGGCGAGCGCGCCGACCTCGGCGGTCCGCTGGCCGGCGGCTACTACGTCACGCCGACCGTGTTCGAGGGCGTCAACGCGATGCGGATCTTCCAGGAGGAGATCTTCGGTCCGGTCGTCGCCGTGACCAGGTTCGAGGACTTCGACGACGCCGTCGCGCTCGCCAACGACACCCCGTACGGGCTCGGCGCCGGCGTCTGGACCCGCAACGGCACCACCGCCTACCGGGCGGGCCGCGCCATCCAGGCGGGCCGGATCTGGACCAACTCCTACCACTCGTACCCGGCGCACGCGGCCTTCGGTGGCTACAAGAACTCGGGGATCGGCCGGGAGGGCCACAAGACCGTCCTGGAGCACTACCAGCAGACCAAGAACCTGCTGGTGAGCTACTCCCCGCAGGCGACCGGCCTGTTCTAGGACGGGCCCGGACCCGCCCCGGGGCCGCGGCCGCCCGGTCGCCGGCCCCGCCGCGCGGAGCGGGAGGCAACCCGGGCTTCCTGGAGAAGGCCCAGGGCCTGCCGGCCGACGCCGTCTTCCTCGACCTGGAGGACGCCGTGGCGCCGCTGGCCAAGGAGCGGGCCCGGGACGCCGTCGTCGAGGCGCTCAACGAGGG
>NZ_JBHJRC010000536.1:0-1783 GCF_042261735.1 Kitasatospora sp. NPDC056327
GCCTCACAGCGCCGATGGTACTGCAGGGGGGACCCTGTGGGAGAGTAGGACGCCGCCGAACAATCATTCAGAGAAGGCCCCCATCCGGGATACGGTTGGGGGCCTTTTCGCGTTGGCGGTATTCTTCTCGCTTTCTCCCCGGCCTTGGTTTCCAAGGCTGGCCGGGGGGATCGCATGTGATTCTTGTCATGCAAGAGAGGGGGGAACCGTTTCGATGAGGGGGGTGGGTCGCAGTTAGCATGTGAGCACCCTCCTAGCTCGAAAGATGGACTTGTGACTGTCAACGACGACGTGTTCACGGACTGGAAGAACCGCGAGGAGATCGCGGAGTCGATGATCCCGATCATCGGCCGACTGCACCGGGAGCGGGACGTCACCGTCCTGCTGTACAGCCGTTCCCTGGTGAACAAGTCGGTGGTCAGCATCCTGAAGACCCACCGGTTCGCCCGCCAGATCGCCGGCGAGGAGCTCTCGGTCACCGAGACGCTGCCGTTCCTCCAGGCGCTCACCACCCTGGACCTGGGCCCCGCCCAGATCGACCTCGGCATGCTCGCCGCCACCTACCGCGCGGACAGCCGCGGTCTCTCGGTGGAGGAGTTCACCGCGGAGGCCGTCGCCGGCGCCACGGGTGCCAACAAGATCGAGCGCCGGGATTCGCCGCGGGACGTCGTCCTCTACGGCTTCGGCCGCATCGGCCGCCTGGTCGCCCGTCTGCTGATCGAGAAGGCCGGCTCCGGCAACGGTCTGCGTCTGCGCGCCATCGTCGTGCGCGGCGGCGGCGACCAGGACATCGTGAAGCGCGCCTCGCTGCTGCGGCGCGACTCCATCCACGGCCAGTTCCAGGGCACGATCACGGTCGACGAGGCGAACAGCACGATCGTCGCCAACGGCACCGAGATCAAGGTCATCTACGCCAACGACCCCTCCGAGGTCGACTACACGGCGTACGGCATCCGGGATGCCATCCTCGTCGACAACACGGGCAAGTGGCGGGACCGCGAGGGCCTGTCCAAGCACCTGCGCCCCGGTATCGAGAAGGTCGTCCTGACGGCCCCGGGCAAGGGCGACGTGCCGAACATCGTGCACGGCGTCAACCACGACACCATCAAGCCGGACGAGCAGATCCTGTCCTGCGCCTCCTGCACCACCAACGCGATCGTCCCGCCGCTGAAGGCGATGGAGGACGAGTTCGGTGTGCTGCGCGGTCACGTGGAGACGGTGCACTCGTTCACCAACGACCAGAACCTCCTGGACAACTACCACAAGGCCGACCGCCGCGGCCGTTCGGCACCGCTGAACATGGTGATCACCGAGACCGGTGCCGCCTCGGCCGTCGCCAAGGCACTGCCGGACCTCAAGGCGAAGATCACCGGCAGCTCGATCCGCGTCCCGGTGCCGGACGTCTCGATCGCCATCCTGAACCTGCAGCTGGCCCGCGAGACCAGCCGCGAGGAGGTCCTCGACTACCTCCGCAACGTCTCGCTGACCTCGTCGCTGAAGCGCCAGATCGACTTCACCACCGCCCCCGACGCGGTGTCGAACGACTTCATCGGCTCGCGCCACGCCTCGATCGTCGACGCCGGCGCCACCAAGGTCGAGGGCGACAACGCGATCCTCTACCTCTGGTACGACAACGAGTTCGGCTACTCCTGCCAGGTCATCCGGGTCGTCCAGTACGTCTCGGGCGTCGAGTACCCGACGTACCCGGCCCCGGCGGTCTGATCCGCGGAAGGCCGTACGCCAGCACGTCGCACGCCCGTGGGGCGGCAACCGATCACCGGTC
>NZ_JBHJRC010000537.1:0-1705 GCF_042261735.1 Kitasatospora sp. NPDC056327
GGCGCGGTCCCCCGCGGCGGTCCGGCCGTGCTCGGCGATCCGCCCTCGGCGGCCCGTGCTCGGCCGCGCGCCGCCCACCGTGCACCGTCGGCCGTGCACCGTCAGCCGGCGGCCCGGGCCGGGCGGGTCGCGCCACCGCGGACCTCCAGCTCGGCGAGCAGCCGTGCGGTGGCCTCCGTGACGGCCTCCACGGCCCGGTCGAAGGCCTCGCGGTTGTGCGCGGCCGGGGCCCGGAAGCCGGACACCTTGCGCACGTACTGCAGCGCGGCCGCGTGGTAGTCCTCCTCCGTGGCGTCGGGCGTCACGGGCGGTCTCAGCGTCTTGATACTGCGGCACATGACCCCAGTCTCGCGCGCGAGCGGCCGGGGGGCGACTCCCGTCCGTCACCGGCTCGACGTACGGACCACACAGGCCCGTCATCCGGTCGGATTAAGATTTCGGGCGAACATATCCCTACTCCTCCCTTTCGTCCCGGAGCACCCCCTTGCCTCTCGCGCTGGTCGCCCTGGCCGTCACCGCCTTCGCCATCGGAACCACCGAGTTCGCCGCCATGGGGCTGCTCCCCCAGGTGGCGGACAGCCTGGACGTCTCGATCCCGCAGGCCGGCTGGCTGATCTCGGCCTACGCGCTGGGTGTGGTGATCGGGGCGCCGCTGCTCACCGCCCTGGCCGCCGGCCGCCCCCGGAAGACGGTGCTGGTCGCGCTGGCCGGATTCTTCGCCGCCGGGAACCTGCTCTGCGCCCTCGCCCCCGACTTCTGGACGCTGGCCGCCGCCCGGCTGGTCACCGGACTGCCGCACGGGGCGTTCTTCGGCGCCGGGGCGGTCGCGGCGGCCGAACTCGTCGCCCCGGAGAGGCGGGCCCGGGCGGTCGCGGTGATGTTCTCCGGACTGACCCTCGCCAACGTGGTCGGGGTGCCGGCCGCGACCCTGCTCGGCCAGCAGCTCGGGTGGCGGGCGACCATGCTGGTGGTGGTCGCGATCGGGGTGGCCGGTGCGGTGGCGATCGCCCGCCTCGTCCCGGTGCTGCCCTCCCCCGCCCAGTCGGGCCTGCGGCACGAGCTGCGCGCGTTCCGCAGCGGGCAGCTGTGGCTCGCGCTGGCCACGGTGGTCTTCGGCTGCGGCGGCTTCTTCGCCTGCTACTCGTACATCACCCCGCTGCTCACCGAGGTCTCCGGCTACGCCACCGGGTCGGTGACGCTGGTGCTGGCGCTGTTCGGGGTCGGCATGACGATCGGCAACCTGCTCGGCGGGTACGCCGCCGACCGCGCGCTGCGGCCCACCGTGTGCGCGGCGTTCCTGCTGCTCGCGGCCGTGCTGGCGCTGTTCGCGGTGACCGCGCGGACACCGTGGTCGGCGGCGCTGACGGTGGTCCTGGTGGGGCTCTTCGGGTTCGCGATCGTGCCGGCCGTGCAGACCCTGGTGATGCGCGAGGCGCGCGGCGCGCCGACGCTGGCCTCGGCGACGGTGCAGGGCGCGTTCAACCTGGCCAACGCCCAGGGCGCGTTCTTCGGCGGGCTGGCGCTGGACGCGGGGCTCGGCTGGACCTCCCCGCCACTGGTCGGCTCGGGCCTGGCGGCCTCCGGCGCGCTGATCGCGGTGGCCGCGTGGGCGCTGGCACGGCGGCGCGGCGACGCGCCGTCCGTCCCGGTGGCGGCGGGCGGCGCCCTGGTGCCCCGGCCCGCGCCGGCCCCGGACGACCGGGCC
>NZ_JBHJRC010000538.1:0-1691 GCF_042261735.1 Kitasatospora sp. NPDC056327
GGCCTGCCCGCCCGGCCGGCGGTGGCTGCCCGGCGGGTCCGGCGCCGGTGCCTGGGCGGTCCGGGCCGGACTGCCCGGGCCGCCCCAGCCCCCGCCGCCCCGTACCGGGCGGGCGTCCGGTGCCGCGCCCCCGGGCGTGCGGCCGCGCGCCTCAGCCGCGCAGCAGCAGCTCCGCGAACTCGCGCACCCGCGCGCCGGTGATTCCCTCGCGCTGCTCGACGGCGAGCGGATGGCCGGTCGGCTCCAGCTCGATCAGCGGTCGCCGGCCGACGGCCTGGGTGCGCACATGGGTCTTGAGCAGCAGCGTGGACTCCGGGTAGACCGGCAGCTCGGTCACCAGCCAGCCGAAGTACGGGGGTTCCTGCTCCCGGGCCGGGTCCTCCCACAGGTCGTGCATCCGGGCGAAGTTCGGCTCGCTCAGGGAGACCCAGACGCCCCAGGAGAAGGACTCCCCGCCGTCCAGCACCGGGATCTCGATCAGGCCGTGGACGTAGAACTCCCGGCCCTTGATCACGCACTGGTCGGCGGTCAGCTCGCTGTCCCGGCGCCGGGCGTAGCGCGGCTTCCAGCCCACCGGCGCCGGGGAGCCGTAGGACAGCGGCGGGCCGTCGTGCCGCCCGTCGCAGCAGGAGCAGGTGTAGTGGTGGCCGTCCCCCGGACCGCCGGCGGACTGCTCGGCGGGAGGCGTGGCGGGGGGTGCGGCGGCGTGCTCGGTGGACATGGCGGTGAGCATAGGTGACCTGCCGGGATCCGCCGTCACCGCCCTGTGGGAGGGTGGGGGAGTGAACCTGGAGGACCTCGCCCGGCTGCGCCGGGCCCGTGACGCGATGGACCGCGACTACGCGCAGCCCCTGGACGTCGCGGCGCTGGCGCAGGTGGCGCTGATGTCGGCGGGGCACTTCTCGCGCAGCTTCCGCGCCGCCTTCGGCGAGACCCCGTACAGCTACCTCATGACCCGGCGGATCGAGCGGGCCAAGGCGCTGCTGCGGCGCGGGGACCTGTCGGTCACGGAGGTCTGCTTCGCGGTGGGCTGTACCTCGCTGGGATCGTTCAGCTCCCGCTTCACCGAGCTGGTCGGGGAGAGCCCGAGCGCCTACCGGGCCCGTGACCACGCCGACGGCGCGGGGATCCCCGCGTGCTACGCCAAGCTCTACACGCGACCGGTCAGGAACGGAGAAGCGAAACTCCCGCCCCGGTCGTAGCGTGAGGCGCATGGACATCAAGCTTTCGCAGTGCTTCATCGCCGTCGACGACCACGACAGGGCGCTCGCCTTCTACCGGGACGTGCTCGGCCTGGAGGTGCGCAACGACGTCGGCTTCGAGGGCATGCGCTGGGTCACCGTCGGCTCGCCGTCCCAGCCCGACGTGGACATCGTGCTCGAACCGCCGCTGGCGGACCCCAACGCCTCGGCCGCCGACCGGCAGGCCATGGCGGAACTGCTGGCCAAGGGCCTGCTGCGGGCGGTCATCTTCGCCACCGAGGACTGCGACGCGACCTTCGAGCGGGTCCGCGCCGGTGGCGGCGAGGTCCTCCAGGAGCCGATCGACCAGCCCTACGGGGTGCGTGACTGCGCCTTCCGCGACCCGGCCGGCAACATGCTGCGCTTCGCCCAGCGCAGGGCCGGCTAGCGTCCGGTGCCCGCGGCCGGACCGGCGGCCACGCGCGGCCACCGGCGATCACCCCGATCGCC
>NZ_JBHJRC010000539.1:0-1660 GCF_042261735.1 Kitasatospora sp. NPDC056327
CCGTCCGGCCGTCCGGCCGTCCGGCCGTCCGGCGTCGAGCGGCCGCCGGGGCGCCCTGGGAGGCCAACCGACGCCGCACCCGCAACGCGTGCCCCTCGAAGTGCGGTGCGATCGCCTCGGGGCGCGGGACAGCTGCCGGCGCGCCGGTCCGGCAGGACGCCGTCGGCCGCACCACTTGCGGAGGCGGCGGACGCGTCGTCCCAGGACGGTGCGCAGCGTGCGCGGGCAGCGCGGGATCACGTTCACGGACGCCGGACCGCCCGGCCGCAGGACCCGGCGCGCCTCCCGCGACGCACGGCTGCGGTCGGTGGCGGTGGCCGGGTGGTGGCCGGGTGGTGGTCAGGTGGCGGAAGGGCCCCGGGCGGAGAGGGGAGCCGAACGAACCCGTCCGGGAACGCGCCCGGATCACGCCGGTTCGCGGCCGGACCACAGGCCCCGCCACCGCTCAGCCGGACGTCCGGTCCGCCGCGGTGAGCCCCGGCACGGCGGTGTCGAGAGCGAGGGTGACCCGGTCCAGCAGTCCCCTCAGGGCGGCGAGGTCCTCGACCGGCAGGCCGGTCGCGGCGAGGAGCCGGCGGGGCACCCGGCCGGCGCGGTCGCGCAGGGCGGAGCCCTCGTCGGTGAGGCCGACGGTGACCGAGCGCTCGTCCTCCGGGCTGCGCTCGCGGCGCACCAGGCCGGCCGCCTCCAGGCGCTTGAGCAGCGGGGAGAGGGTGCCCGAGTCCAGCCGGAGGTGAGCGCCGATCCGCTTGACCGGGAGGTCGCCGTGCTCCCACAGGACGAGCATCACCAGGTACTGGGGATAGGTCAGCCCGAGGTCCTTGAGCAGCACCCGGTAGACGCCCCCGAAGGCGCGGGCGGCGGCGTTCAGCGAGAAGCAGATCTGCCGGTCCAGCCGGAGCAGGTCCGCGTCGCCGGGCAGCCCGCCGCCGTCGGGCAGGTCCGGGACGGCCGGCGGGTTCGGGTCGTCGGGCAGGTCGGGGAGCGCGGTCATGGATCCATGGTAACGACGACACCATCCGCGCCATTGAGTTGTGCACAATTGAATCGCGTGCTCTACTTGTTTCCGACAGGTGGCCCACCCGGGCCACCGGACCGGGACTCCGCAGCACAGGACGAGAGGGAAGCGACATGGACGCGCTCTACACCGCAGCCGCCACCGCCAACGGCCGGGAGGGCCGCGCCGTCAGCTCCGACGGGCAGCTCGACCTCGCCCTGGCGATGCCGCCCGCGCTCGGCGGCAACGGGCAGGGCACCAACCCCGAGCAGCTGTTCGCGGCCGGCTACGCCGCCTGCTTCGCCAGTGCGCTCGGCCTGGTCGGCCGGCAGGCGAAGGTGGACACCGGCGACGTCTCGGTGACCGCCGAGGTGTCGATCGGCCAGGACGCCGAGGGCTTCGGCCTCGCCGTGGTGCTGCGGGTCGAGCTGCCCGAGGCGCTCGCCGGCGAGACCGGTGAGCTGCTGGTGAAGAAGGCGCACGAGGTGTGCCCGTACTCCCGCGCCACCCGGGGCAACATCCCGGTCGAGCTCGTCGTCGAGTAACCCCCGCACGACCAACCCCCGCACGAGCAGTCGCCGCGCGGCCGACCGGCCGGCCGGCCGGACACGTGGACGGACCGTCGGACCGTCGACGGATCGACGGCCTCGGAGGGCCCCGCCG
>NZ_JBHJRC010000541.1:0-1622 GCF_042261735.1 Kitasatospora sp. NPDC056327
TCGTCGGATACGAGATGGCCCTGCTCGTCGACCGCGCCGGCGCCGTCCTCACCCCCGCACTCCGCGCAGAACTCCAGGGCAGTCTCCTGCACTGACGGTTCGTCGGATACCGTCCAGGTATTCGAAGCACCTCCGCGTCCGTCCCGGGCCCGCTTCGGCGGGGCCGGGACGGACGTAGTACGGCCTTCGCACCACCGGCTCCGGACCCGCGCCAGAGCTCGCACCGCACCGCCGCACCCTGTGAGGAGAGGAACCGTGACACCGCCCGACGACCGCAGCGGCCAGTACGGCGTTCCGTACCCTGGCACAGGCCATGACGCCTTCGGAGCACCCGGCGTCGTCGGCCACGGTCAGCAGTACGGCCGGCCGCTCCACGGCCAGCACGACCAGCACGGCCAGCAGTACGGTCAGCCGTCGTACGGGCAGCCGTACGCCGCGCCCGGACCGTACGACCCGTACGGCCGGCCCCGGCCCGCGTACGACGCTCCCCCGCCCGGTTACCCGAACGGGACGGCCGGGCAGCAGTCCGGTCACCTCCCCGGCCGCGGACCGGCCGCCGGGCAGCCGGCCGGGCACTACGCCCCGGCGCCCGGTCACCACCCGCAGGCCGACCCCGGCGGTGGCGACGACTACGACGACGAGCCGGACTCCGGCCCGCTGATCCGGCCGTTCGCGATGACCGGTGGACGCACCCGGCCCCGGTACGAGCTCGCCCTTGAGGCGCTCGTCTCCGCGAACGTGGATCCGCAGCGCCTGGCCACCCTGCTCCCCGAGCACCAGCGCATCTGCACCCTGTGCACCGAGGTCAAGTCCGTGGCCGAGGTCTCGGCGCTGCTCTCCCTTCCGCTGGGAGTGGCGCGGATCCTCGTGGCCGACCTGGCCGAGGCCGGCCTGGTCGCCATCCACCAGCCCGCTTCCGGCGGCGAAACCGGAAACCAGCCCGACGTCACGCTGCTCGAAAGGGTCCTCAGTGGACTTCGCAAGCTCTAACGCGGCCGCCCCCACCCGCGCCACCACCTCCGCGAAGATCGTCGTCGCGGGCGGCTTCGGTGTCGGCAAGACCACGCTCGTCGGCGCCGTCTCCGAGATCAACCCGCTGCGCACCGAAGCCGTCATGACCTCGGCCTCCGCCGGAATCGACGACCTCAGCCACGTCTCCGGCAAGACGACCACCACCGTCGCCATGGACTTCGGCCGCATCACCCTCGACGAGGACCTCATCCTCTACCTGTTCGGCACCCCCGGACAGGACCGCTTCTGGTTCATGTGGGACGACCTCGTCCGCGGCGCCATCGGCGCCGTCGTCCTCGTCGACACCCGACGCCTCGCCGACTGCTTCCCCGCCCTCGACTACTTCGAGAACAGCGGACTCCCCTTCGTCGTCGCCCTCAACGGCTTCGACGGACACCAGCCGCACACCTCCGACGAGGTCCGCGAAGCACTCCAGCTCGGCCCCGACACCCCGGTCATCACCCTGGACGCCCGGCGCCGCGACAGCGCCAAGAGCGCCCTCATCACCCTCGTCGAACACGCCCTCCTCGCCCGCCTCCGCTGAACGGAACCCGAGGCCGGCGGCCCCCGGGCCCCCCGGGGGGGGGGGGGGGGGGGGGGGCCGGGGGCGG
>NZ_JBHJRC010000542.1:0-1620 GCF_042261735.1 Kitasatospora sp. NPDC056327
TGCTGCAATGACACGACTTCGGTGATGTGCTTGAGCCCCGCTACATTGTCGGCGCGGAATCACTTGACCAGTGAGCTATTACGCACTCTTTCAAGGGTGGCTGCTTCTAAGCCAACCTCCTGGTTGTCTCTGCGACTCCACATCCTTTCCCACTTAGCACACGCTTAGGGACCTTAGTCGGTGTTCTGGGCTGTTTCCCTCTCGACCATGGAGCTTATCCCCCACAGTCTCACTGCCACGCTCTCACTTACCGGCATTCGGAGTTTGGCTAAGGTCAGTAACCCGGTGAGGCCCATCGCCTATCCAGTGCTCTACCTCCGGCAAGAAACACGTGACGCTGCACCTAAATGCATTTCGGGGAGAACCAGCTATCACGGAGTTTGATTGGCCTTTCACCCCTAACCACAGGTCATCCCCCAGGTTTTCAACCCTGGTGGGTTCGGTCCTCCACGAAGTCTTACCTCCGCTTCAACCTGCCCATGGCTAGATCACTCCGCTTCGGGTCTTGGGCATGCAACTCAACCGCCCTGTTCGGACTCGCTTTCGCTACGGCTACCCCACACGGGTTAACCTCGCTACACACCGCAAACTCGCAGGCTCATTCTTCAAAAGGCACGCAGTCACGGCCCACCAGCAAGCTGATGAACGACGCTCCCACGGCTTGTAGGCACACGGTTTCAGGTACTATTTCACTCCGCTCCCGCGGTACTTTTCACCATTCCCTCACGGTACTATCCGCTATCGGTCACCAGGGAATATTTAGGCTTAGCGGGTGGTCCCGCCAGATTCACACGGGATTTCTCGGGCCCCGTGCTACTTGGGAGATGAACAAGCAAGCCGTACAGATTTCGCCTACGGGGGTCTTACCCTCTACGCCGGGCCTTTCGCATGCCCTTCGACTATCCATACGGTTTCTGACTCGCCCAGCCGCCGGCAGACGACTGAAGTTCATTCCCACGACCCCTTGAGCGCAACCCCTGCCGGGTCTCACACGCTCAAGGTTTAGCCTCATCCGGTTTCGCTCGCCACTACTCCCGGAATCACGGTTGTTTTCTCTTCCTGCGGGTACTGAGATGTTTCACTTCCCCGCGTTCCCTCCACACTGCCTATGTGTTCAGCAGCGGGTGACAGCCCATGACGACTGCCGGGTTTCCCCATTCGGAAACCCCCGGATCAAAGCCTGGTTGACGGCTCCCCGGGGACTATCGTGGCCTCCCACGTCCTTCATCGGTTCCTGGTGCCAAGGCATCCACCGTGCGCCCTTAAAAACTTGGCCACAGATGCTCGCGTCCACTGTGCAGTTCTCAAACAACGACCAGACACCCACCTCACCAAGCATGGGACCGGCGATACTGAAGCAACGGCTCACAGCCGTTCCCTCAGGACCCAACAACGTGCCCGACACAGTCGATCCCCGAAACGTTCCACGCCGAAGCAGTACTAGTCCCTGGTCTCTTCCTGTGCCGAATAGTCAACGTTCCACCCATGAGCAACCGTGCAGGACATTCGCCTGCAAGCGGCATATTGCTCCTTAGAAAGGAGGTGATCCAGCCGCACCTTCCGGTACGGCTACCTTGTTACGACTTCGTCCCAATCGCTGGTCCCACCTTCGACGGCTCC
>NZ_JBHJRC010000543.1:0-1615 GCF_042261735.1 Kitasatospora sp. NPDC056327
ACTCGAACAACCCCGAACGACCCAACCAGTACGCATGCTGCACATCCGTCAGACCGAACGGCTCACCCCACCTCCCCGCATCCGGCACCAGGGTGTGCTGCCCGTCCCGCTCCTGCTCGCCGGTGCCGGTCAGGGCCAGGTCGACGGCCTCGGCGAGGGCGGCCAGGCCCTGGGAGGCCACGAGCTCGGTCAGCGCCAGGGTCACGCCCCACCGGGCGTCCAGGACGATCTGCAGTTCGGTGGCCTGGAGGGACTCCAGGTGGAGCGGTTCGTCGGCGTCGCCCGGGGTGGGGCGGCCGGTGACGGCGTCGAGCACGGTGCGCAGGGCCGTGGTGATCGCGGGACGGCGGTCGGCGGGGGCGAGGGCGAGCAGCGCGGTGCGGTCGGGGGTCTGCGTGCCGGGGGTGCCGCTGTCGGTCGGGTTCACTGGGCCCTCCTGGGTGGGGTGGCGAACGTGCCGGTACGGGCCAGGTTTCCGGGCGCGGCTCCGGCGGACGAGCCCCGAAGGGCTGGCGGGTAGGCCGCACGGCGGGGGTGGCGGGCAGTGCCCTTTCGGGGGGACCAAGGGCAGGGCTCGTCGGACGCGTCGTGGTGGGGTTGGCCGCTGCCGGTGCGCGCGGGACGGTGGCGGCAGTTTGCCCGTCCCCCCGAAGGAGCGAATCGCGTGAAAGGCCATTCCCGTCCCACCCAGCGGAAGTTGAGCCGCACCCTGCTGCGGCTGGTGCCCGTCCTCGCGGTGCTGATCGCGGCCGGCGCGTTCATCGTCGCCAACCGGACCCAGGCGATCACGCCGGAGGGCAAGCCCGTGACCCTGGCGATGGCGCTGGACACCTACCGCCAGCACCCCTCGGCCCTGCGCGGCGACCTGGGACAGGTCACGTCCCCGGTGGCGCCCAGTGCGGCGATCAAGGGGTTCACCCGGCCGGAGCCGGGGGTGTACACGTACCGGACCGAGGGCGCGGACTCGATCATCTACAACGGGGACTCCTACAAGCGTCCGTTCCCGGCCGAGACCTACGCGCGGGTGCTGCACGACTCCGGGTGCGTGTGGGAGCTGTACTTCACCCCGATCTCGGAGCACACCGACGCGCACCGCCAGTGCAGCGGGCAGGGCGAGTACCTGTGTCTGGCGCACATGCAGAAGGTGAGCTTCGCGGGCATCGAGGGCGACGAGGCGCACAAGTGCAGCCCGGCGATGGTGCAGGTGGGCGGTGACGCGGTGGCGCCCGGGGGCCGGGAGGAGACGATCTGCGTGTCGCACGGCAACCATGCCCAGATCAAGATCAAGTACATCGCCGACGAACCCGTGACGGTGGGCGGGGAGGTGCGCCGGGCCCACCACGTCAAGATCGACAGCTTCGTCAAGGGCGACGGGCTGGACGGCGACGCGGTGGCGGACGTGTGGTTCGACCAGGAGGACGGCATGTACCTGAAGGTCGTGCGCACGGCGGACGTGAACGTCGACCGCGGGGGCGGCAACAAGGGCACCTACCGCGTCGAGGCCTCGTACGTCCTGGAGTCGCGCACGCCGGCCGTCTGAGCCGGACACCCGCGCCCGGGTACGGGCGAAGGGCCGTGGCGGGCCCGCCCCCCGGTGGCAGCGGGGGGCGGGCCC
>NZ_JBHJRC010000544.1:0-1591 GCF_042261735.1 Kitasatospora sp. NPDC056327
GAGGCTGGACCGCACCCGCGGTCCGGCCTCCTCCGTCCTCACCGGCCGGCCGCCCCGGCTTTGCCGGCCTTTTGCATGGTGCGCCGACCGGACCGGCCCTCTTGTGCGGGTGCGGCGGCATGGGCTAAACCTCTGTCCCAGCTGGTCCAGACCAATTGACGCTGCATCAGAGAATAGGTCCGGTATGCCCATTCGTCGTCCCGCCCTGCTCGCCGCCGCCACCGTCGCCGCGCTGCTCGCCTCCACCGCCACCGCCACGGCCACCGCCGCCGACGGCGGCAAGGGCCCCCGGCTCAAGGGCCAGCGGGTCGGCTACTTCACCCAGTGGGGTGCCGACAGCTCCGCCAAGCGTGTCCAGCAGACCGGCCAGGCCGGCCGGCTCACCGTGATCAACTACGCCTTCGGCAACGTCTCCGCCGAGGGCACCTGTTTCGAGAGCAACGAGTCCGGCCAGGGCGACGCCTACAACGACTACCAGCGCGCCTTCTCCGCCGCCGACTCGGTGGACGGCGTGGCCGACGCCCCGGGCCAGGCCCTCAAGGGCCACTTCAACCAGCTGCGCAAGCTCAAGGAGCGCAACCCGCAGCTCAGGGTCGTCATCTCGCTGGGCGGCTGGAGCTGGTCCAAGTACTTCTCGGACGCCGCCGCCTCCGACGAGGCCCGCAAGAAGTTCGTCTCCTCCTGCATCGACCTCTACATGAAGGGCGACGTGCCGCGGCTGGCCGGCTCCCCGGAGGGCGGCAAGGGGGCGGCCGCGGGCGTCTTCGACGGCATCGACGTCGACTGGGAGTACCCGGGCGGCGGCGGTGACGCGGGCAACGTGGTCCGCCCCGAGGACGGCCGCAACTTCACCCTGCTGATGGCCGAGTTCCGCGCGCAGCTGGACGAGCTGGCCGAGCAGCGGGCCCGGGCCGGCGGCAAGGACGACAAGGGCAGGGGCAAGGGCAAGAAGCCCGAGCACTACCTGCTGACCGCCGCCGTCGCGGCCAACGAGACCGTCGCCGACCGGCTGGAGCTGCCCGAGCTCTCCACCACCGTCGACTGGCTCAACCTCATGACCTATGACCTGCACGGCCCCTGGGAGGGCAAGGGCCCGGCCAACCACCAGGCCAACCTCTACTCCGACCCGGCCGATCCCGACGCCCGGCAGCGCAGCGCCGACAAGGCAGTCGTCCACTACGGCGAGCGCGGCCTGCCCGCCCGGCAGACCGTCCTCGGCGCGCCGTTCTACGGCCACGGCTGGACCGGCGTGCCGGCCGGCAACCGCGGCGGCCTCTACCAGAAGGCCACCGGCACCGTGCCGGACCTCTCCTACAAGGAGATCAACGCGCTGCCGGGCCGGACCTACGTGGACCGCGAGCACGGCGCGTCCTGGAAGTACGACGGCACCACCTTCTACAGCTTCGACTCGGCCGCGGTGCTCACCGAGAAGGCCCGCTACGCCCGCTGGAACGACCTGGGCGGTGTGATGGTCTGGTCGCTGGACGGCGACGACGCGCAGGGCAGCGGGATCGCGGCCCTCGACAAGGGGCTGCGCGGCAAGTAACCCGCGCCGACCGCCCGGTGGGAGCGGAAGGGCCCGCCGCGACGC
>NZ_JBHJRC010000545.1:0-1567 GCF_042261735.1 Kitasatospora sp. NPDC056327
CCCCGGCATCCGGCCGGGGAGGGGCCGCGGCGTGTCAGGCGTGCGGTTCGGCGTAGGCGCGTGTCACGGCGGTCGTGAGGGCGAGCAGGCCCGTCCAGCCGAGGAGCAGGACGCCCAGGGCGGCACCGGTGGACAGCCTGCTCGGGATGAGGAGCAGGCCGGCGCCGAACGCGGACACGCCGAAGGCGGCGACGGCGGCGGTGAGCGCCCCGGGTCGGGGGCGGTACCACGGCCAGAGCAGGCCCCGGACGGCGAGGGCCGATCCCGAGGCGACGAGCAGGGCGGTCTTGAGGGCCTCGCGCCAGTGCCTGGACAGCGTCCCCTCGTCGGAGTCCCGCCGGGCGAGCCGGGCCGCCTGCGGCTCCCGGTGGACCGCCGGCACCGCCGCGGCGGCCCCGGCGGCCCCCCGGTGCGCGGCGGCCACCACGGCGGAGCCGTGGCGCAGTGCGCCCTCGTGCAGTGCGTTCTCGTGCGCGTCGGAGAGGGAGAGGAACCCGAGTCCGGTGGTGGCCAGCCCCGCGAGCAGGAGCCCTGCCTGGGTGAGGAAGGCCCGGGGCGGGCGGGGTGACGGCGTTGCGGTGGTCGGAGCGTTCACTGCTGAACTCCCTGGGGGCGGGCGACGGTCAGTCGCGTGGCGTGCCGGTGGTGTGGCTTGCGATTCCGGCGGTGGCGATCATGATCAGCCACATGGTGGCGGGGACCTCCCGGTACCAGACCGGTGACTCCACGACGGCCGGTGAGTAGGCGAAGACGTAGATCAAGGTGAAGGCGACGGAGACGGCGAGGACGACGGCGGACGGGACGTCCGGCATCTCCCGCCGCGCCCAGGCCAGGCCCATGGTGGTGAGCACGGATCCGGGGCCGATGATGAGGGCCAGGAGGAAGGGCTCGCGCCAGGCCCAGTACCTGACGTCGGTGCGGAACCCCTGGTAGGAGATCTCGAACTCCCGGCCGCGGTAGACCGCCACGGTGATCTCCGAACCAGGGCTCACCCGGTCGAAGATGTCCTCGTCCGCGAAGTACGTCTTCGTGTGCGACGAGCCTTCGGGCACCACCTTCAGCTCGTAGACGTCGACCAGCCCGCTGTCGCCGCCGGGCGTGGTGGAGTGCTCCTTGGACTTCACGCGGAGGGGCTTGTGCTCCGTGCACTCGGTGCCGGGGGTGGCGGCCGCCGTGCCGCAGACCGGGGCGGTGAGGTGGCCGGTCATGGTCTCGTGCATGTGGTTGTACAGGCGGAACCCGAGTGCGGTGACGGTCAGTCCTGCCAGGAGGAGGACGGCCTGGATCAAGAGGTGGACGAGCTTCATCCAGCTCCCGCGCCGTGGCGGTGGAGGCAGTTTCGTGGTCCGAGCGTTCATGGCAGACCCCATAGATCGCTGTCGGCGGGGCACCTCCCGATGCCCAGCAGGATGCTGTCAGGGCGGGGGCCGGCGGGGGAGGGGTACGGACGCTCCTGTAACGAAGCTGTAGAGGAACGGCCCGACCCGGCGCTCGTGACCCGGGCGGAGGGCCGACGGCTCCGTGCTGTACGGGTGGTGGGCGCGGGAAGTCGGGGTGGCCGACTTCC
>NZ_JBHJRC010000546.1:0-1567 GCF_042261735.1 Kitasatospora sp. NPDC056327
CTGCCCGACGGCCCAGGTGGCCGCCGGGCAGTCGCGCGTTCCGGCGCCCCCCGCCGGCCGCCTGCTCCTCACCGCCCGCCGTCCCTCGCCGCCGTGCGCCGCACGGCGGCGTACTGCTGTGCTCATTCGGCCTCAACTCGTCCTCACAGTTGACCAGTTGATGCTGCTCCAGGCTCCGTGGAGCATGGGATCACCGACGCGAATCCGACCCGCCTCCGTTCCAGAGCGCCTCGCTCGGTTCCCTCTCTCTCGCAAGGAGCAGGATTCTCCATGTCCACGGACGAAATCAACGCGGTCCGGCCCGCGGCTGGGCGGACCGCGCAGCCGCCGGCGCCCGCCGGACACCCCGAACCTCCGGCGCGCCCGCGGGGGTCCCTGGCCGGGCGGCTCCCGTCGCTCACCGGCCTGCGCTTCCCCGCCGCGCTCCTGGTGTTCGTCTTCCACGCCTCGCTGCCCTACGACTCGGTGCGGCTGCTCGCCGACGACGCCGCGCAGAAGCGGTTCACCGACCTGTCGGCGCAGACCGGCGCGCTCGGGGTGACCTTCTTCTTCGCGCTCAGCGGCTTCGTGCTCACCTGGTCGGCCCGCGAGGGCGACACCGCGCGGGCCTTCTGGCGCCGGCGCTACGTCAAGATCGTGCCGAACTACGTGGTCGCCTGGGCCCTGGCGCTGCTGCTCTTCGCCGGTGCCACCACCGAGGCGTGGCGGGCCGCGCTCAACCTGCTCATGCTCCAGGTCTACGTCCCGGACTTCCTCACCAACTTCAGTGTGAACCCGCCCGGTTGGTCGCTGGCCGCGGAGGCGGTCTTCTACCTCTGCTTCCCGCTGCTCCACCTCTGGATCAAGCGGATCCAGGCGGACCGGCTGAAGTACTGGATCGCGGGCACGGTCGCGGGCATCGTCGCCACGGTGGCCGTCGCCTACACGGTCGTCCCGGCCGGCACGGCGATGATGGACAACGAGCCCACCACGTCGGCCACCCAGTACTGGTTCGCCTACGTGCTGCCCTTCCCCCGGCTGCTGGACTTCGCGCTCGGCATCCTGGTGGCCCGGGCGGTGATGGCGGGCCGCTGGCGGAACATCGGCATGGTGTGGTCGTCCGTCCTGCTGGCGGCGAGCTTCGTGGCCGCCTCGTACGTCCCGCACATCTGGGGCCAGCGCGCGGTCACGGTCGTTCCGGCCGTGCTGCTCATCGCGGCGGGGGCGATCGCCGACAACGAGGGCCGGCCCAGTGCCGTCCGCAACCGCGTGATGGTCTGGCTGGGCGAGGTCTCCTTCGCCTTCTACCTGCTGCACTACGTCGTGATCGCCACCACCCGCAGGGTCCTGGGCGCCGGGCTCTACTCCGGACCGGCCACCGTCGCCCTGCTGGTCGTCGAGTTCGTGATCACGCTGCTGGCCTCCTGGGCGCTCTACGCCCTGGTCGAACGGCCGATCACCCGCCGCTGGTCCCGCCCGCGCAAACGGGCCGGGGCCCCGGCGCCGCAGGGCGGCTGACGGGCGGCGGCCCGGCCCGCCGACGGCGCAGAGCGGCCCGCCGCACCCCCCCCCCCGGGGGGGGCCGGGG
>NZ_JBHJRC010000547.1:0-1564 GCF_042261735.1 Kitasatospora sp. NPDC056327
CGGAGGGGCCACGGTGCGCGAGGTCGCGGACGACCTCGCCGACGGCGGGGGTGTAGACGGGCATGCGGGGGCGACTGGGCATGGGAGCTCCACTGTTTGCGCTTTGCGTTGGGATCGCTACGACCCGTATTCATGGTGGGCCGGGCTGAGCTACGATCGGAAGGGTTCGCACTGGACAATTCGGCCATGTGGGACTCCGCCGCGAGAGGCTATCGAACATGCGACGAACGGAACTTGATCCGACGTCATCGGCAGCAGCGGCCTTCGGCGTGCAACTCCGCAGATCACGCGAGGCAAAGGGGCTCACCCAGGTGGGCCTGGGAGAGATCATCGGCTACAGCGACACCCTCGTGTCCTCCATCGAAAGAGGGACACGCAATCCCACTCAGCCCTTCGCCATCAAAGCCGATGATGCGCTTGACACCGGCGGCACCCTGGAGCTGATGTTCTGGAACATCAGCAACACCTCGCTCCTCGAAGGGTTTCCCGAATACGCAGCTCAGGAGGCCAGGGCGGCCGAGATTCGACACTTCGAACTCGGCATCGTTCCGGGGCTCCTGCAGACCTCGGAGTATGCGGCGGCATTCGCGACCGCCGCTGTGCGACGTGGAAAGATCACCCAGGAGCAGGCGGACGATCGAGTCAGTTTCCTCCTGACCCGGCAGAAACTCCTTGATCGCGCGCAGCGGCCCTGGCTCCACTTCGTGCTCGACGAGGGGTGCCTCCATCGTCCAGTCGGAGGCCGGGAGATCATGCGGCGCCAGCTCCGACGCCTGGAGGAGCTGGCGTCCAGGCCCACCGTCACCATCCAGATCGCGCCTTACAGTCTCGCCGAGGAGCTGCCGTTCACCATGATGGTCACGTTGCTTTCCATGGCGGACCGCTCGCTGCTGGCCTACTCGGAGTGCCAGATGCGCGGCTTTCTCGCTCGACAGAGCGAAACCTCCCGACCGCTGGAAAGGGACTACCATCAGCTCACAGTGGAAGCGCTGTCGAAATCCGCCTCTCTGGAGATGATCCATCGGGCGTGAAAGGAACGTCATGAACGGTCCCGTAGAACTGTCCACCGCCGCCTGGTTCAAGTCGTCCCACAGCAACAACGGAGGATCGTGTGTGGAGGTCGCAGCCGACTTCCCCGGCCTTGTTCCTGTCCGCGACTCCAAGGACCCCGCCGGCCCCGCCCTCGTCTTCCCCGCCTCCGCCTGGCGTTCCTTCGTCACCGCCGTCCAGGCGGGCGAGTTCGGCACCGTCTGACACGCATCGCACCGTGCGGGCCCCGACCGGATCCCCGGTGGGGGCCCGCTGGTTGAGGTGTCCCCGGCCCGAGCCGCCATCGCTCCCGCGCGCCCGTTCGTCTGCGGGCGCGCAGTGCGCACCCTCGGCCGCACGTCGGCGTACAACGACGCGACGGGCCGGGCGCTGCTGTCGGCGATCCAGATCTTCTCGGAGGCGGCACGCTTCGGCGTCGTCTTCGACGTCGTCCGGGGCAACATCCAGAACCCCGGCCGCAACCGCCCAAGCCGAGGTGAGAAGCGGAGTTCGGGGGCGGCCCACCGGCACCGGC
>NZ_JBHJRC010000548.1:0-1536 GCF_042261735.1 Kitasatospora sp. NPDC056327
GCCCGGGGCCCCGGCGGCGCCGGGCTCAGCCGGCCGCGGGTGCCGGCCCGGCCGGCAGGGCCCGCAGCGAGGCCCGGGCCTTGAGCAGCATCTCGTCGAGCTCACCGTCGGGGCTGGAGTCCAGCACGATCGCACCGCCGGCGCCGATGCTCAGCTCGTCGCGGTGGCGCACGGCGGTGCGGATCACGATGCTGAGATCGGCGGTGCCCGTCAGCCCGAGGTACCCGAGCGCGCCGGAGTAGATGCCGCGCGCCTCGGTCTCCAGGCCGTCGATGATCTCCATGCTGCGCAGCTTCGGCGCACCGGTCATCGATCCGCCCGGGAAGCAGTGCCGCACGGCCTCCACCGCGCCGACCCCGGGGCGCAGCAGTCCCCGTACGGTGGAGACCAGTTGGTGCACGGTGGCGTAGGACTCCACGGCCATGAACCGCGGCACCTCGACCCGGCCGATCTCGCAGACCCGGCCCAGGTCGTTGCGCAGCAGGTCGACGATCATCAGGTTCTCGGCCCGGGTCTTGGCACTGCCCGCGAGCTCCGCGGCCAGCTGGGCGTCACGGACGGGATCGGCGCTGCGGGGCGCCGTGCCCTTGATCGGCTTGGTCTCCACCACCCGGTCCGCGCCGATCCTCAGGAAGCGCTCGGGCGAGGCGCTGAGGACGGTGACCTCGCCGAGCCGCAGCAGCGCGGCGTAGGGCGCCGGGTTGGAGGCGCGCAGCCTCCGGTAGTACGTCAGGTCGTCACCGTCGAAGGGGATCCTGACCTTGTTGGTGAGGCATATCTCGTAGCTCTCGCCGGCCACGAGCTCCTCCCGGCACGCCTCGATGTCGCGCAGGTAGCCCTCCGGCTCCCGGGCCAGCCACGGGGCCGGATCGGCGCCGTCGTCGGCCTGGTCCGCCGCCGCCCGCGCCGCCCCGGGCCCGCCGGGCAGCGCGGCCAGGGTGGCGGCGGTGCTGTCGAGCCACTTCCGCGCGGACCGGACGGTCTCCGGGTCGCCGCGGTGCAGCGCGACCACGTGGGTGACCTCGCGCTCGTGGTCGACGGCGATCAGGCGGTCGGCGAACATCCAGGCCGCGTCGGGGGTCTCCGCGCGGTGCCGGTTGCCGGAGCCGAGGTCGCCCTTCAGCTCGTAGCCGAAGTAGCCGACGTACCCGCCGGTGAAGTCGAACGGCAGCCCGGGATCGCTCAGCCGGCGCTCGGCGAGGCGGCGTTCCAGGACGTCGAAGATGCCGCCCGGCTCCCGGTGGGTGCCGGCCGCGTTGCGCACCCGCACCGCGCGGTCGGCGAGCCGGTAGGTGAGCACCTCGCTCAGCGGGCCGGAGGCGTCGCCGAGGAAGGAGAACCGGGAGAGCCCGCGCTCGACCCGGCTGCTGTCGAGCCAGAAGGCGTACTCCGAGAGTCCGAACAGCTCGCCGTACGCCGTCTCGGTGTCCACCGCGCCGGGCACCGTCAGCGTCAGCACCCGGTAGGCGTCCGCGTCGGCGGGGGAGGCCGGTCCGGTCCCGCGCGCGGGGGCGGTCCCGGCGGCGGGCACCTTCC
>NZ_JBHJRC010000549.1:0-1529 GCF_042261735.1 Kitasatospora sp. NPDC056327
CGGCCCGGCTACCTCGGGGCCGCCGCCGCCTTCGCCGTCTGCATGGCGGGCACCACCCTGCCCACCCCGCTCTACGGGCTCTACCAGGAGGAGATCGGCTTCTCCGAACTGATGGTGACCGTCGTGTTCGCCGTCTACGCCTTCGGGGTGATCGGTGTCCTGCTGCTCGTCGGCAACGTCTCCGACAGCGTCGGCCGCCGGCCCGTGCTGCTCTGCGGGCTGGCCCTCGCGGCCTGCAGCGCGGTCGCGTTCCTCGCCGAGGGCGGCCTGCCGCTGCTCTGCCTGGGGCGGCTGCTGTCCGGCCTGTCGGCGGGCCTGTTCACCGGCACCGCCACCGCCTACGTGCTCGAACTCGCCCCGCCCGGGCGCAGGGCCAGGGCCGGCTTCGTGGCCACCGCCGCCAACATGGGCGGCCTGGGCTGCGGCCCCCTGCTGGCGGGACTGCTCGCCGAGTACGCACCCGACCCCCTGGTCCTGCCGTTCGTCGTGCACCTGGTGCTGCTCGTCGCCTCCTTCGCGGTCACCTGGCTCCTGCCGGAGACCGTGGCCGGGGCCCGCCCGCTGCGCACCGCCCGCCCGCGCCGGCCGTCCCTGCCGCCGCAGGTGCGGGGCGTCTTCGTGCCGGCGGGCATCGCCGTGTTCGCCGGGTTCTCCCTGCTGGGCGTCTTCACCTCGGTCAGCCCCGCCTTCCTGACCCGGACCCTGGACGTCCACAACCACGCGGTGATCGGGCTCATCGTCTTCGCGGCCTTCTTCGCCTCCACCCTCGGGCAGCTCCTGGTGCCCTGGCTGGGCACCGCGCGGGCGATCCCGCTGGGCTGCCTGGTGCTCATCGCGGGGCTGGCGCTGCTGGCCGCCTCGCTCGCCTGGAGCACCCTGCCGCCGCTGGTGCTCGCCGCCCTGGTGGGCGGCGCCGGACAGGGCATGGGGCTGCGCGGTGCGGTCGGCGAGGTCGCGGCGGCGGCTCCCGCCGAGCACCGGGGCGGCGCGCTGTCCGCGCTGTTCGTGGTGGCCTACTTCGGCATCTCGATCCCCGTGATCGGCATCGGGCTGCTCGCCGAGCCCCTCGGCCTGGCCGACGCCGGGGTGGTGTTCGCCGCCTGCATGGCGCTGCTGGCCGCCGTCTCCGGCCTCTACCTCCTGCGCCGCGCCCGTCGCGGGGCCGCCGCCTGACCCGGCCCGCCGTCCGACCCCGTGCGGACGTGCGACCGGGCGGCCGCGGGACCGGCGGACGTGCCCGGATTCGGGCCCCGTCGAAGGGCTTTGCCGGGCCGGGACGCACACGGTGAGACTGGCACGGCCGACGCACCTTCGGCTCGTCCGGCGGCCGGGCCGCACCGGATCCGGCACCGCCCGCCACACCCGGAAGCGACTTCAGGAGAGTGTCCGTCATGCGAAACCCGCGTTCCCTCGCTCCCCGCGCCGGCGTCGCGCTGAGCGCCGTGCTGATGGCCGCAGGCCTCCTCGGCGGCCCCGCCTTCGCCGCCGACGGTGCTCCGCCGCCGGTCCCGACCGCGACCGCCGCCGCC
>NZ_JBHJRC010000550.1:0-1449 GCF_042261735.1 Kitasatospora sp. NPDC056327
ACCCGTTTTTGTTCTTTGTGTGGGGGGCTGTTTTTTTTTAATACGCCCCGGGCCCCCCCCCGGCCGCCGCGGGGGGGGGGGGGGGGGGGGGGGGGCCGGCGGCGGCCCGCCGGGAGCCCGTCCACTATCGGCGGCAGTAGATCGCCGCACCCGTGTGGGGGGCCTCACACCCGGGCGGGCGCCCACCGGACGCAGGGTGACGGGAGCGTCACGCGCCGCGGTACGGGTCCGGCTCCGCGGGCCGCGGCGCGGCGGCGTACGGGGAGGCCGGGGCCGGGCCGCCGCTGTACGGGTTCGCGGGCGGCGGGCCGCCGGCGTACGGATTGCCCGTGACGGGCCGCTGTGCGCCGTACTCCGGCAGCTCCGGGACGGCGGCCGCGTCGGGGCCGCCCTCCCCGCCGGGATCCGCGCCGCCCGGACCCGCGGCGTCCGTGTCCTCGTCCTCGTCCGTCGCGGACTGCTCCTCGACGGGCACCAGGTCCCGGGCCAGCAGGGTGGCACCGGCCACCGCGCCCGGCATGGCGAGCACCGTCACCAGCGGCACCAGGAAGAGCAGCACCAGCGGCACCCCGAAGCCGAAGGCCAGCCCGAGGCGCCCGCGCAGCAGCCGCAGCCGCTCGCGCTGCGCCACCCCGCGCCGCTGCAGCCCTACCGAGGTCAGTTCGAGGGTGAGGAAGAAGCCGGAGACCAGGAAACCCAGCACCGGCACCACGGTCTGCCCGACCACCGGGACGAACCCGGCTGCGAACAGCAGGACCGCGAAGCCGCCGGCCCGCACCAGGACGAAGAGGCTGTCGCGGGCCGCCACCACCAGCTCGCGCCAGAGCGGCACGTCCGGCGGCACCGGCGCGCCGCCCTCCGACTCGTCGACCTTCTCGCACAGTTCCTCGTAGAACGGCTGGCCGACCAGCAGGGTCACCGCCGTGAAGGTGAGCACGGAGAGCAGCAGCCCGCCGACGAAGACCAGCGCGCCGAGGGTGACCCGGAGCAGGTCCTGCCAGAACGAGGACCACGAGTCGGCGAACGGGGTGGCCCACTCGGCGATGTCCCCGGCCCAGCCGCCGAGGAAGAACAGTGCCACCGCGTAACCGGCCAGGGTGATCAGCGCCGGGATCATTCCGAACGCCCACCAGCGGCCGTGCCGCCCCACCCACTTCTGGCCCTTGGCCAGGTACCCCATCCCCGCTGCAAGATCTCGCATGAGGGGAAAGGGTAGGGGCTGGCGCGTCGCCGGGTCATGTCCGTCCCGTCACGGAACGGAACCGGAGCCTGCGGCGGATCCGGAGCCCTGCCCGCAGCGGACCGGCCTGCGGAGACCGGGCCGGTCGGGGCGGGCCGGTCGGGGGCGGGCCTGCCGGGAACCCGGAGGGCGGGGCCCGCTCGACCGCCCGCGGATCCGCGGGCGGGCCGCCGTCCGGACGGGACCGGGCCCGGGAGCCTCCGCAACGG
>NZ_JBHJRC010000551.1:0-1416 GCF_042261735.1 Kitasatospora sp. NPDC056327
CGATCCCCGACACCGAGGCAGCCGCCACCGTCGAGGCCGCCTGGCAGCAGGGCATCCGCTACTACGACACCGCCCCCTTCTACGGCGCCGGCCTCTCCGAGCAGCGCCTCGGCCAGGTCCTCGCCACCAAGCCCCGCGACGAGTACGTCCTGTCCACCAAGGTCGGCCGCGTCGTCCTCGACGAGATCGAGACGGACGTTCCCGACTTCGGCGAGAAGGGCGGCCTCTTCGAGCACGGCAACCCCAACAAGGTCCTCCACTCGTGGACGGCCGAGGCCACCGAGCGCTCCATCGAGGACAGCCTCAAGCGCCTGGGCACCGACCGCCTGGACATCGTCTGGGTCCACGACATCGCCCAGGACTTCCACGGCGACCAGTGGCTGAACAAGTTCGAGGAGGCCCGCACCGGCGCCTTCCGCGTCCTGTCCCGCCTGCGCGACGAGGGCGTCATCAAGGCCTGGGGCCTGGGCGTCAACAGGACCGAGCCGATCGAGCTCACCCTCGCCCTCGACGAGCCGCAGCCCGACGGCTTCCTCCTCGCCGGCCGCTACACCCTCCTCGACCACGACCACGCCCTCCAGCGCCTGCTCCCCCTCGCCCAGGAACAGGACGTCGACATGGTCGTCGGCGGCCCCTACAGCTCCGGCGTCCTGGCCGGCGGCACCCACTTCGAGTACCAGCCCGCCCCGCCCGCGATCCTGGAGAAGGTCGCCCGCCTGAAGGACCTCACCGCCCGCCACGGCGTGAGCATCAAGGCCGCCGCGCTCCAGTTCTCCCTCGCCCACCCCGTCAGCGCCGCCGTCATCCCCGGCGCCACCAGGCCCGACCGCATCGCCGAGGACACCGCCGCCCTCGACGAGGACGTCCCGGCCGCGTTCTGGACCGACCTGCGCGCCTCCGGCCTCGTCAGCCCCGCCGCCCCGCTCCCGAACAACGCCTGACCCCCCCACACCCCCCGCCCCCACCGCACACCACCCCCACCGCAGCAGCACAGGAGAAACGACCATGGCCTCCACGTCCGTCAGCCGCACCGTCCCCGGCACCCCCGACCAGGTCTGGGCCCTCATCGGCGGCTTCGACGCCCTGCCCGACTGGCTCCCCTACATCCCCGAGAGCGTTGCCGTCGAGGGCGGCCGCGTCCGGCAGCTGAAGAACCCCGAGGGCGAGGTCATCGTCGAGCGCCTCGTCGACTTCAACGAGACCGAGCGCCAGTACAGCTACGCCATCCTCCGGGCCCCGTTCCCCGTCGACGGCTACGTCTCCACCATCCGCGTCCACGCCGTCCCCGGCCGCGACGACGTCGCCGAGGTCCAGTGGTCCGGCCGCTTCAACCCCAAGGGCGCCACCGAACAGGAGACCGTCGACCTCTTCCACGGCATCTACGCCGACGGCCTCGAAGCCCTGGAGAAGACCCTC
>NZ_JBHJRC010000552.1:0-1391 GCF_042261735.1 Kitasatospora sp. NPDC056327
GCCGACGGACCCACCCGGGGAAGGCAAGCCCGGGGAGGAGGGGCCCGGGGCGCGCCGCAGGGGGCGGCTCCGGCTCGGGGAGGGCGCACGTTCAAGGCTTCCGCGCCCCTGCGCGCCGTACGGGACCGGGTCCCGGGCGCGCAGCGACGCGATCACCTGGGTATCGGGAAGTCGATGTCCGGGTGGTCAGGGGAGGCTCCATGAGTGCGCAGGAAGTGCCGCCGGTCTCGATCTTCTACCGTCGCGACGGGCTCGACCCGGGCGCGGCGCTGGGGGAGGCCCAGCGGGAGGAACCCGTCCGGCGGGTGCGGGACTTCTGGCTGCACCGGACCGGCGAGTACTGGCTCGTCACCCGGCACGCCGACGTCCGCCGGGTGCTGGCGGACCAGGAGACGTTCGCGATGTACGACCCGGAACGCGCCCCGATCCTGCCCGACGAGTTGCTCAACATGGACCCGCCGGAGCACACGCGGCTGCGCCACGTCCTGACACCGGAGTTCACCGGGAAGCGGATCCGCTCGCTGGACCCGGTGATCCGCGCCCTGGTCGGCGAGCTGATCGACGCCATGGAGGCGGGGGACCGCGCGGCGGACCTGATGGACGCCTTCGCGCTGCCGCTGCCGCTCGGGGTGATCTGCGGCCTGCTCGGCGTGCCCGACCCGGACCGGGCGGACTTCCATCGCTGGTCCCGGACCACGCTGGATCTCGGACTCCCCCTGGAGGAGCGGATCGCGGCGGGCCGGGAGTCGCGCGAGTACGTGGCCTCGCTGGTGGCGGAGAAGCGCCGGAGCCCGGACGACGGCATGATCGGCATGCTCGTCCGGGAGCACGGCGGCGCGGTGTCGGACGCCGAACTGGTCGGTGTCTGCGAGCTTTTGCTGCTCGCGGGGCACGTCACGGTGTCCAACACGATCGGGCTGGGCGTGCTCGCCCTGCTGTCGCACCCGGAGCAGGCGGAGCGTCTGCGCGGTGCCGCGGAGGGCGATCCGGTGCTCGACTCCGCGGTCGAGGAGCTGCTGCGCTACCTGTCGGTGTCCAGCACCGCGCTGGCCCGGACGGCACGCCGTGACACCGAGATCGGCGGGGTGCCGGTCAAGGCCGGTGACCAGGTCGTCTGCCAGCTGCCGGTGGCCAACCGCGATCCGGCGCTCGGTGCGGGGATGGAGTTGTTCGACATCGGGCGCCGGCCCGTGTCGCACCTGGCCTTCGGGCACGGCCCGCACCACTGCCTCGGCGCGCCACTGGCCCGCGCCGAGCTGCGGATCGCGCTGCCGGAGCTCCTGCGGCGGCTGCCCGGCCTCGCCCTCGCATGTCCGGCGGAGGAGGTGCCCTACCGCGTCAACAACGAGGTCTACGGTCTCCACGCGGCGCTCGGTCCATATGCGCAGCAG
>NZ_JBHJRC010000553.1:0-1387 GCF_042261735.1 Kitasatospora sp. NPDC056327
GGGCCGAGGGCGGTACCCCATATCCAAACACCCACCCCCCCCTGGGCTGAACCCGGCCCGGCTGGCGGGGGCCCCCGGCCGCCGACGCTTCGCCGACCTGCGAAAACGCCTCGACAGCGGCCGCGGGCTCGGGAATGCTTCACGCGATGACCAGAATCGACGACACCCCGCCCGCGTGGGACGAGCGCACCCAGCTCACCACGTTCCTCGACTACGCCCGTGCCACCGCCCGCGCCAAGTGCGAGGGCCTCTCCGCCGAGAACGCCCGCAAGGCGCTCCTCCCGGGCTCGCCGCTGATGACCGTGAGCGGGGTGATCAACCACCTCCGCTGGGTCGAGTACCACTGGTTCCAGGTGATCTTCCTCGGCGAGGAGGACCACGGTCCCTGGACCGACGAGGACCCCGACCGCGAGATGCGGATCGCCGTCGACTTCCCGCTCCCGCAGCTCCTCGACGAGTACGCCGAGCAGAGCGCGCGCTACCGCGAGCTGGTCGCCGGGCGAGGCCTGGACGAACGCGCGGTGGGGACCGTCCGGGGCGGCCTCCACGTCGACCTGCGGTGGATCCTCCACCACCTCGTCGAGGAGACGGCCCGCCACAACGGCCACCTGGACATCCTGCGCGAACTGCTCGACGGCACGACCGGCGGCTGACGGGGCGGCCGGGCGTTCGAGTGGATTTCACTCGAACGGATGAGGATGATGCCGCGCCGCCGCCGGGCCGGCCGGGTGCCCCTGACACTCCTCGGAGGGTGAACGGGCCGTGCTGCACAGGCCGTTCGCCCCGTTCGGCTCATTCATGAGGAGAGGGGAACGGCGATGACCGAAGCGGTGGCGTACACCGAGCCGGGGGCGTGGCTCTTCAGGCAGGACTGGGCGTTCAGCAGCGTCCCGGAGTTCGGCGACATCCGCGTCTACGCGAAGGCCCTCCTGGTCGTGGCCCGGGGCGACGGGATCCTCGCCCCGGAGGAGCGGGACTGGGTCCTGGGATACATCGGCGTCCTCACCGGAGGGGACGACGAGCTCCTGCGGGAGCTCGCCGACTACAAGGCCGAGGACGACGTCGTCGCCCTGGTCGAGAGCTCGGAGGTCGTCACCAGGGTCGCCCGCCGGCCGCTGGTGTTCGACGCGTTGCGGGCGTGCGACGCGGACGGCGCCATCGCGCCGGGCGAGATCGAGCAGATCAAGCGGATGGCCGAGGCGCTGGGGATCACCGGGGAGACGGTCGACCGGTTCAAGGACGCCTACCTGGAGGAGAAGGCGGTCAGGACCGCCAGGATCGCCGCGGTTTTCCCGGACGGCACCCCGTTCTGACGCCTTCCGGAGCGTGAGTCGGCGCCCGGCCCGGTGTTAATGGCAGACTCCGGGTGCCGCGATTGAAGTAGGTA
>NZ_JBHJRC010000554.1:0-1380 GCF_042261735.1 Kitasatospora sp. NPDC056327
CCGACGAACTTCTCGACTGGGGCCCGGTTTATCTTTAAGACCGGCTCAGCGGTGGTTGAGCGCCGGGTTGACGGTCACCTCGACCCGCTGGAACTCCTTCAGCTCGGTGTACCCGGTGGTCGCCATCGCCCGGCGCAGCGCGCCGAACAGGTTCATCGTGCCGTCCGGGGTGTGCGACGGGCCGGTGAGGATCTCCTCGGTGGTGCCGACGGTGCCGAGGTCGACCCGCTTGCCGCGCGGCAGCTCCTCGTGGACCGCCTCCATGCCCCAGTGGTAGCCCTTGCCGGGCGCGTCGGTGGCCCGGGCCAGCGCGGCACCGATCATCACCGCGTCGGCGCCGCAGGCGACCGCCTTCGGGATGTCGCCGCTGTAGCCGACGCCGCCGTCCGCGATGACGTGCACGTAGCGGCCGCCGGACTCGTCCATGTAGTCGCGGCGGGCCGCGGCCACGTCGGCGACGGCGGTGGCCATCGGCACCTGGATGCCCAGCACGTTGCGGGTGGTGTGCGCGGCGCCGCCGCCGAAGCCGACCAGCACACCGGCCGCGCCGGTCCGCATGAGGTGCAGCGCGGCGGTGTAGGTGGCGCAGCCGCCGACGATGACCGGCACGTCCAGCTCGTAGATGAACTGCTTCAGGTTGAGCGGCTCGGCGGCACCGGAGACGTGCTCGGCCGAGACGGTGGTGCCGCGGATCACGAAGACGTCGACCCCGGCGTCCACGACGGCCTTGGAGAACTCGGCGGTGCGCTGCGGCGAGAGCGCGGCGGCGGTGACCACGCCGGAGTCGCGGACCTCCTGGATCCGCTGCTTGATCAGCTCGGCCTTGATCGGCTCGGCGTAGATCTCCTGGAGGCGGCGGGTGGCGGCGGCCTCGTCGGTGATCGCGGCGATCTCGTCGAGCAGCGACTGCGGGTCCTCGTAGCGGGTCCAGAGGCCTTCCAGGTTCAGCACGCCCAGACCGCCGAGACGGCCGATGGTGATGGCCTGCTGCGGGGAGACCACGCTGTCCATGGGAGCGGCCAGGAACGGCAGCTCGAAGCGGTAGGCGTCGATCTGCCAGGCGATCGAGACCTCCTTCGGGTCACGCGTACGGCGGCTGGGGACGACGGCGATGTCGTCGAAGGAGTACGCCCGGCGGCCCCGCTTGCCTCGCCCGATCTCGATCTCAGTCACTTCGAGCCCTTCTGGTGGTGTTGCTCATGCCCGCCGGGTCACCCCGGCCGCCCCCAGTATCCCGCACCCGCCCGCGCCGCCGCACGGCCCCGCCCGCCGCACGGAGGCGCCCCGCGGGCCTCCCAGCGGGCCCGGGACCGGCTCCTGCGCCGCTCCCGGCCCCGGGGCGGACGGCGTCCGGACGGCCCGGAGGGCCCGCCACCGTCC
>NZ_JBHJRC010000555.1:0-1355 GCF_042261735.1 Kitasatospora sp. NPDC056327
AACGCCTCCACCGCGTCCCAGCTCACCATCAACTCCCCACCGACCTCCACCACCTGACAGTCCAGATGCACCTGCGGCGTCTGCGACACCGCGGAAACGAGGGATCCGAGACCGGGCAGCACACCGTCCTCACCGCCGGGCATCTCATGGCCGAGGACGCTCGTGAACACCACGGGCATCGAGGCGCGTTCGGGACCGTGCTCCCGCATCAGGGCGCGGATCATGCGCACCCCGCCGAAGGCGCGGTGTTCGAGGTCGGTGAGGAGCCGCCGCTGCAGCACACGCACCCGGTCCGCGAACGAACCCCCACCCGAGGTGTCCACCTCCAGCAGCACCAGATTCGTGAAGTCACCGATCAACCGCTCCACATCCGGATGCAACGGCAACCGGTCACCGGTCGTCACGTTCAACGTGAACCGCGGCTCCTTCGCCCACAACGCCAACGCCTCCGCGAACGCCGCACACAACACCACCGACGGCGTCACCCCCCGCGCCATAGCCCACCCTCGCAACCGACCCCACCGCACACCGTCCAACCGGTGCTCACGCCGCACGAAACGCGTCGCCCCCCGCACCCCACCCACCACCAACGGCAACTCCGGCGCCGCCGGCAACGAATCCAGCCGCCCCAACCAGTACGCACGCGCCCCCGCGTCCTCACCCGCCGCCTCCACCGCCAGACAGTAGTCCCGGAACGACACCCCGATCCGCCCCAACTCCACCTCCGGATCGGCATACAGCTCCGCCCACTCCGCCAGGAGGATCCGCACCGACGCCGCGTCCGCGACCAGCATGTCGATGCTCAGATGGACCCGCACCAGCCCGTCCGGCAGCCGCTGGCCGAACACCTCGAACAGCGGACACACCTCCGCCGGACGCACCTCGTGCGACAACCGCTCCCGCACCACCCCCACCCGCGCCCACGCCTCCTCCACCGACAACCCACCCAGATCCTCGAACCCCACCCGCACCACCACATCCGCCACGTCCAGCACCTGCTGACGACCGTCCGACCGCACCACCGCCCGCAACATCCCGTGCCGCTCCACCAACCGACCCAGCACCACCCGCGCCCGCACCGGATCGAAATTCCCCGACTCCAGCTCCAGATACACATGCGTCGACACATCACCCAACTCGAACAACCCCGAACGACCCAACCAGTACGCATGCTGCACATCCGTCAGACCGAACGGCTCACCCCACCTCCCCGCATCCGGCACCAGGGTGGTGGTGTCGGCGGAGCGGGCGGTGGCGACGACCAGGGCCTGGGTGGCGATGGTGGGGTTGGCGAAGATGTCGGCGAGGGGCAGGCGCAGGCCGCGGCGGTCGGCGGCGGCGCCGGCGCGCAGGGC
>NZ_JBHJRC010000556.1:0-1350 GCF_042261735.1 Kitasatospora sp. NPDC056327
CCCCGCGGGTGCGCCGCGGGGCTCCGCCGGAGGGAGCGTCGGGGGGAGGGGCGTCAGAGGAGGACGAGCACCTTGGTGCCCGGCACCAGCTTGCGGTTGACGGAGGTGGACTGGACGAACACGGTGTACGCCGGGTTGTCGCCCGGCTTGACCGTGGTCTCCGCCGCGGGCAGGCCGAGGAGCCGGCGGGCGGCGGGACCGGAGAACACCCGGCCCGTCATCCGGCCGGTCGCCGGGTCCTTCTCCGCGACCGCGAGCTGCTTGGCGCCCTGGATCTTCTCGCGCTTGGACAGCTCGTAGAAGGCGCAGCCGGTCCGGTAGGTGTGTCCGGCACCGGTGACGAAGTCCCGGATCGGCGACTGCTCGTCGACGGGGACCAGGACGTACTTGGCGGTGTCCAGCGCGTCGAGGCTGGCCGCGACGTCGGCGGCGCTCAGGTCCTGGCCCATGGTGAAGAGGTTGCGCGTGCCGCGGACGCCCTTCTCGCGGCCCTGCAGGAAGCTCGTGGCGGCCTTCTTGACGGTTCCGATGGCCTCCTCGACGCCCTTGCTGGAGTCGGCGTCCCAGATCGCGATGTTGCCCGCGGGGAAGCCGTACTCCTGGGCGGTGCGCTTGGCCAGGGAGTTGGGGACCAGGATCGCCGAGGTCCAGTGGTCGGGGAGCTCGTCCATGGCGCGGTGGATGCGGTCCATCCAGGAGCGCAGCACGGCGCGGCCCTGCTCGCCGCCCATCCGGGTGTGCATCCGGCCGTGCTCCGAGCAGCCGGAGGCGTTCTCCGCGCCGTCGGTGACGACGACCTGGAGGAAGGAGTGCTCGCCGTAGCCCTCCCAGATGTTCTTGAGGTCGTCGACGGACTTCACGGCCGCCTCGATCAGCGCCGTCGCGCCGTTGTCGACCTTGTAGAGGCCCTTGAGCGAGGGCAGGTGCTTGACGTCCATGTCCCAGACGAGGTTCTGCACCTCGTGGTCGAAGGCGTAGAGGCTGATCCGGGTCTCGTGGCCGAGCCGGTCCGACTCCTCCTGGAGGCCCTTCACGAACTCGTCGACCACGCGCACCAGCTGCGCCTCGTGCTGGCGCATCGAGCCGGACTTGTCGACCACCAGCGACACGTGGTTGACCTTGTGGCTGATCCTGTTCGCGGACATGGTTCCACCCCTGTTCCAACGCCCTCTTCCGGCACCTTCGCGGCGCCCTTCAGCGTTGTTCCCACCGTAGGACGGACCACTGACATCGCCGCCGGCCCGGGGCCCCGCCGACCGGAGGCGTCCGCCCGCCGCCGTCCTGTTGGTGACGATCGGCCGCCGGGGCCGGACGCGCGGGGACCCGGACGCGCACCGTGGGGTGCGCGTC
>NZ_JBHJRC010000557.1:0-1276 GCF_042261735.1 Kitasatospora sp. NPDC056327
GCCCTCCACGGCCAGCAGGACGCCGGCGCGGGAGACGCGGGGCGCGAACAGCATCTGGTACGCGATGAAGAAGGCGGGATGTCCTTCCTCGGGCCGGGCGGGCGGCAAACCGGTCGCCCGGGCGGCGGCGGCCTGGCAGAGTCGGGCGGCATGCAGCAGCTCAGGGAGATCAGGGCCGACTTCGACGCCGGCACCATCGTCGTCTACCAGGCGTACGCGCCGGCCATCGCCGACCCGGCGCTCGCCGCGCAGCGGTTCGTGCCGCCGTTCTCGTTCGGCCGGATGACGTGGCTCAAGCCCTCGTTCGCCTGGCTGATGCACCGCAGCAACTGGGCCCGCAAGCCCGGCCAGGAGCGCGTCCTCGCCGTCCGGATCACCCGGGCGGGCTGGGAGGAGGCGCTGGCCCTGGCGGAGCCGACCGCCGGTGACCCGGCCGCGCTCGCCGGTGCGCGGGTGCACGTCCAGTGGGACCCGGAGCGCTCGCTGCGCGGTGGCGCGCTCAACCACTACAGCATCCAGGTGGGAGTGGGGCGTTCGCTGATCCGGACCTTCGCCGAGGAGTGGGTCACCGGGATCACCGACCTCACCCCGCAGGTCCACCGGATCGCCGGCCTGGTCCGGACCGGCCAACAGGCCCGGGCGCAGCGCCTGCTGCCCCCGGAGCGCCCGTACCCGCTGCCGCGGCCGCTCGCGGCCCGCCTTGGTGCCAACGGGTGATGTTCCGTCCGGGTGCGGACGATCGGGGGGCGTCCGGCGTTGTCCCGGCCGGACCCGGGATCCAGTACCAGGACCAGGACCCCGCACCGGAGAGGATCCGCCCGTGACCGACAACCGCACCATCACCAACCCGCCCGACCTGCACGACCCCACGCCGTTCGGCTACAGCCACGCCGTCTCGGCCCCCGGCGAGACGGTCTATCTCGCCGGGCAGTACTCCTCCGACGCGACCGGGCAGGTGGTGGCGGGGGACTTCGCCGCCCAGGTCGGGCTGTCGCTGGAGAACCTCCGCCGGGCGCTGGCCGGCGTCGGCCTCGGCTTCGAGAACGTCGTGCGGCTCGGCTCCTTCGTCAAGGACCACGACCCGGAGAAGCTGGAGGTCCTCAACGGCGCCGTGCGCACCGCCTTCGGCGACCGACTGCCGGTGCAGACGCTCAGCGGGGTGGCCACACTGGCGCTGCCCGGGATGCTGGTCGAGATCGACGCGATCGCCGTCCGCCCCGCCTCCTGAGGACCCGCCGGCCGACCCCCCTTCGGTGTGCCGGGACGCCGTCCCGGC
>NZ_JBHJRC010000558.1:0-1216 GCF_042261735.1 Kitasatospora sp. NPDC056327
CCGATCCGCAGGGCGACGCGGGCGGCGACCTCCTTGCCCTCGCCGGACGAGGTGACCAGCACCGCGGCGGGCCCGGCGGCCTGGGCGATCTGCGCCAGCGCGTCGACCTTGGGGACGACCAGCTGGTCGGTGAACTCGGCGCCGTCGGCGACGTACACCTTGGCGGCGCCGTACTCGGCGGCCCTGGCGGCCAGCGCGGCCGCGGCGTCACCGGCGCCGAGGACGACCGCGGAGGGCTCGCCGATCCGGCGGGCCAGGGTCAGCAGCTCCAGGGCCGGCTTGCGGACCACGCCGTCGGCGTGGTCGACCAGGACGAGGATCTCAGCCATTGCTCGATGTCTCCGTGTTTCGGTGGGGCAGTGGGGGGTGCGGCACGCGGCGGGTCCGCGTTCGGGTCCGTGTCCGGTGCCGCGTTCGGGTCCGCGTGCGGATCAGATGAACTTCTGGTCGGCGAGGTAGCCGGCGAGCGCCCTGCCGCCCTCGCCCTCGTCCCTGACGACCGTGCCCGCGGTCCGCGCCGCACGCGCCGCCACCGACTCCACCACCGTCCACGCACCCGCCAGACCCACCTCGTCCGCACCGATGCCCAGATCGTCCAGGTCCAGCGACTCCACCGGCTTCTTCTTCGCCGCCATGATCCCCTTGAACGACGGGTACCGCGCCTCGCCCGACTGGTCCGTCACCGACACCACCGCCGGCAGCGCCGCCTCCACCAGCTCCGTCGCCGCGTCACCGTCCCGCCGGCCCCGCACCGCACCGCCCTCCACCGAAACCTCCGACAGCAGCGTCACCTGCGGCACCCCCAGACGCTCCGCCAGCAGCGCCGGCAGCACACCCGTCGCCCCGTCCGTCGACGCCATACCGCCCACCACCAGATCGAACCCCGTCCGCTCCAGCGCCCTCGCCAGCACCGCCGACGTCCCGATCACGTCCGAACCGTGCACACCCCCGTCGTTCACGTGCACCGCCCGGTCCGCACCCATCGACAACGCCTTGCGCAACGCGTCCTTCGCATCGTCCGGCCCCACCGTCAGCACCGTCACCTCGGAACCCTCATGGGCCTCCGCGATCCGCAGCGCCTGCTCCACCCCGTACTCGTCCAGCTCCGACAGAAGGCCGTCCACACCCTCCCGGTCGGTGGTGTGATCGTCCGCGAAACGACGGTCACCCGTCGCATCCGGCACGTGCTTCACACAGACAACGATCCTCAAGCTCA
>NZ_JBHJRC010000559.1:0-1183 GCF_042261735.1 Kitasatospora sp. NPDC056327
CGGTGCCGCCCACGGGCGCGTCCGGGCCCGGTTCCCGCCCGGGTTCCGCCCGGCCCGGCCCCGGTGGCCCACCCCCGGAACAGGTCCAGTCCAGGGCCCGCGCCCGTCGCCGTCACCACTCGGCGGTACGGTTGCGCTCCGACAGCGCACCCCCGCGCCGGGCGCCCCCGGCGACCGGCCCGCCGAGGGGGCTGCGGCCGCGGCGAACCGGAAGGAAGGGCGCGATGGCAGCGGAGGAGGAGGGCCTGACCGGCCCCGGCGAGACCAGGCCCGTGGCGGGCCACGGCCCGGGCCGGGAACCGGCCCCCGAACCGTGCCCGGCAGCGGGCTCCGAGGTCCGGACCGAGCCCCGGTCGGTGCCCGAGCTGATGCTCGGCCGCCCGCCGATGACCCGCCCGCTGCCGACCTTCGACGCCGAGGCGGCCCCGGCCGAGCCCGGCCCGCTCTTCGTCGACTGGCTCGCCACCGCCCTGCACGCCGGCGTCCTGGACCCGCAGGTCTTCACGCTGTCCACGGTCGACGCCGACGGCATGCCGGACGCCCGGGTCCTGGTGCTGCGCGACGTGGACCCGGCGGGCACCGGCTGGGTCTTCTCGACCGCCGCGGACAGTCCCAAGGGCCGTCAGCTCGCCGACCACCCGGCCGCCGCGCTCACCGTCTACTGGCCGCAGCTCGGCCGCCAGGTCCGGGTCCGCGGCACCGTCGAGCGGGCGGCCGACCAGGTGGCGGGGGCGGAGTTCGCCACCCGTTCCCCGGCCGCCCGGATCGGCGCGCTGGTCGGGCGGCAGAGCGAGCCGCTCGGCTCGCCCGCCGAGTACGAGGAGGCGGTGGCGGTGGCCCGCCGCCGGCTGGAGACCACCCCGGACGCGGTGGCCGCCGGGCACGCCGTCTACACGCTCTGGGCGCACGAGGTGGAGTTCTGGCAGGGCGACGCGGAGCGTCACCACGTCCGGCTCCGCTACACCCGGACCGGTCCGGTCCGCACCCCGGAGTGGTCGCGCACCCTGCTCTGGCCCTGAGCGTCCCGAGCGCTCCGTCCCGCCCCGCCCCGGACCGGGGCGCCGGTCCGGCCCGGAAGCCGTGGAACGCCTGGAACGCACCGGGGGCGCGCATCGGATCGATGCGCGCCCCCCCCCCCCGGGCCGCGCCCCACCCGGGCCCCCCCGGGGGGGGGGGGGCGGCC
>NZ_JBHJRC010000561.1:0-1087 GCF_042261735.1 Kitasatospora sp. NPDC056327
CGGCCGGACCGCGGGAAGCGTCAACGCTTCTCGCCGGGAACGGAGTTCGCACCGCCGGGCGCGGCCTCCGCCGCCCCCGCTGTTCCGGCCGCCCCCGCCGCCGGGCCGCACGAGGCCCGCCGGACGAAGGCCAGCATGGTGGTGGTGGTCGCCGGGTTCCCCGCCTCCGCCACGTCGTTGAAGGAGAGCGTGAACTGCCGTGCGCCGTCCTTCGCGCCGAGCCAGACCGTGCTGTAGCCGGGGACGCCGCCGGTGTGGCCCCAGAGCTCGCCGCACCCGAGGTCGTACCGGGTGAGGCCCAGCCCGTAGTGCGCGTCGATACCGGGGGCCGGGACGGTGGTGGTCATCTCCGCGAACCGTGCCGCGGACAGGAGCCCGCCGCCGAACAGGGCGGCGTGGAAGCGGTTGAGGTCGGCGGTGGTGGAGATGCCGTTGCCCGCCGCGCCGCCGACGGTCGGGTTGACCAGCGTGACGTCCACCGGCCCCTCCGGCAGCCGGGCGTACCCGTGCGCGTGCGGACCGGGGATGTCCGGCCGGGAGGTTGGGAACACGGTGTCCGTCAGGCGCAGCGGTCGGACGATCCGCCGCTCGGCCTCGCTCTGCCAGCTGCGGCCGGTGACCGCGCGGATCACCTCGCCGACGAGGACGTAGTTGGTGTTGGAGTAGTGCCAGCCCCGGCCGGGCGGGAAGTACACGGGCCTGCCGACACCCGCCGCGATCAGGTCGGCCGGCCGGTAGTCCTGCCAGCGCCGGCCCGCGAGGAAGGTGCGCAGGCTCTCCTCGTCCTCGAAGAGGAAGTCCCCGGTCTCCAGGTAGTCGAAGAGTCCGCTGGTGTGGTTGAGGAGTTGGCGCAGGGTGATGTCCTGGCCGCCGGGGACGGTGCCGGGCAGGTGCTTCTCGACGGGGTCGTCGAGGCGGAGCCCGCCCTCGTCGACCAGTTGGAGGACGACGGTGGCGACGAAGGTCTTGGTGACGCTGCCGATCCGGAAGCGGCCGTCGGCGCGGGCGGGGCGGTTGGTGTCGAGGTCGGTGACGCCGGCGGCGTCGCGCCAGGTGCGGCGGCCGTTCTCGCGGATCTCGGCGAGGG
>NZ_JBHJRC010000562.1:0-1067 GCF_042261735.1 Kitasatospora sp. NPDC056327
CGGCCGGCGGGGTGACGGGGCGGCGGGCCGGGTGACGGCTCCCGGACCGGCGGGCGGGGAGCCGCGCCAGCCGCGGCGGCGACGCGGACGGGTGGCCGCGCGGACGGCGCGCGGGCTGCGGGGCGCCGGGGGCGGCCCGGACGCGGAAGCGGGTGCCGCGCGGCACGGCCGGGTGGCGGTCAGCCGGTGAGCCAGGGCGCCTCGGGAAGCCTGACGGTGTCGTCCCGGCCGCCGAACTCGACCGTGGTCGGGGTGCCCAGGCCGGGCATCCGCATCGTCAGCTTCCCCAGTCTGCCGTCGCCGTCGACCCAGTAGGTCAGCGGCGACCGCCCACCGTCGGGTGCGGCGCCCTGGGCGCGCGGACCGGCGAACCGGTCGTGCTCCCGGCCGTCGAGCCGCTCGCCGCCGAGGCGGAGCGCCCCGGACTGGGCGAGCAGCAGCGGGTTGTCGGGCCGGTCCGCGCCGAGCTGGACGATCAGCTGGAGCCCGGCGTCCAGCGGGTCCGCCGTGTAGGTGCGCGGCGACCAGCCCTGCCGGGGGACGCGCTCGGCCTGCTGCCACGCCGGGCCGTCCACACCCGGCGGTGCCGGGGCGAGCCCGAGACCGCCGGCGTCCCAGACCACCAGGCCCTGGTCGAGCGGGCCGTTCGACCCGGCGACCCGGTAGCGGCCGACGCCCCGGCGGGCGCGGTAGTCCACGACCCCCTCCACCCGGACCCGGACGTCGCCGCCCTCGTCGGCGGTGAGCGTCACTCCGACGGGGCTCGCCTGGTACAGGTTCAGGCGGGACAGGGCGAGCCGGGAGGCCTCGTCGACGGTCACCGGGCGCTCGCCGTCGCCGTCGCCGTCGTCACCGGCCGCGGTGCGGTGGGCGACGACACCGCCCGCGGCGAGCGCGGCCACCACCAGGGCGGCCAGGGCCGCCCGGAGCCGCGGGGACCGGCGGCGCGGACCGCCGGGACCGGCAGTCGCCGCCGCGGACGTCTTCGGGACCGCGGGCCTGCGGACCGCCGTCTTCGGGGCCGCCGTCTTCCGGGCCATGCGCCTGCCTTCGCTTCTCGTTCGGTC
>NZ_JBHJRC010000563.1:0-1030 GCF_042261735.1 Kitasatospora sp. NPDC056327
GGCGAAGCTGAGAACTTAAGCGCCAGTAAACGGCGGTGGTAACTATAACCATCCTAAGGTAGCGAAATTCCTTGTCGGGTAAGTTCCGACCTGCACGAATGGCGTAACGACTTCTCGACTGTCTCAACCATAGGCCCGGTGAAATTGCATTACGAGTAAAGATGCTCGTTTCGCGCAGCAGGACGGAAAGACCCCGGGACCTTTACTATAGCTTGATATTGGTGTTCGGTTCGGCTTGTGTAGGATAGGTGGGAGACTTTGAAGCCGTGACGCCAGTCATGGTGGAGTCGTCGTTGAAATACCACTCTGGTCGTGCTGGATGTCTAACCTGGGTCCGTGATCCGGATCAGGGACAGTGTCTGGTGGGTAGTTTAACTGGGGCGGTTGCCTCCTAAAGGGTAACGGAGGCGCCCAAAGGTTCCCTCAGCCTGGTTGGCAATCAGGTGTTGAGTGTAAGTGCACAAGGGAGCTTGACTGTGAGACTGACGGGTCGAGCAGGTACGAAAGTAGGGACTAGTGATCCGGCGGTGGCTTGTGGAAGCGCCGTCGCTCAACGGATAAAAGGTACCCCGGGGATAACAGGCTGATCTTCCCCAAGAGTCCATATCGACGGGATGGTTTGGCACCTCGATGTCGGCTCGTCGCATCCTGGGGCTGGAGTAGGTCCCAAGGGTTGGGCTGTTCGCCCATTAAAGCGGTACGCGAGCTGGGTTTAGAACGTCGTGAGACAGTTCGGTCCCTATCCGCTGTGCGCGTAGGAGTGTTGAGAAGGGCTGTCCCTAGTACGAGAGGACCGGGACGGACGAACCTCTGGTGTGCCAGTTGTTCTGCCAAGGGCATGGCTGGTTGGCTACGTTCGGGAGGGATAACCGCTGAAAGCATCTAAGCGGGAAGCCTGCTTCGAGATGAGCACTCCCACCTCCTTGAGAGGGTAAGGCTCCCAGTAGACGACTGGGTTGATAGGCCGGATATGGAAGCCCTGTGAGGGGTGGAGTTGACCGGTACTAATAGGCCGAGGGCTTGTCCTCAG